>VAZR01000036.1 GCA_005888515.1 Alphaproteobacteria bacterium
CCTCGCTCGTCGAACCATCCGGCATATCGAGCGCCAGCTTGCCGCGGCCGACGATCGGCAATTCGTACTGCGAGATCTGATAGCCGCCCGGCAGGTCGGGGTAGAAGTAGTTCTTGCGCGCGAAAACGCTCTCGCGGTTGATCTCCGCATCGAGGCCAAGCCCGGTTTTGACCGCCTGCTCGACGCAATGGCGGTTGATGACCGGCAGCATGCCCGGAAAGGCGGCATCGATGGGCGACACTTGCGTGTTCGGCTCGGCGCCGAACTCTGTCGCCGTGGCCGAGAACAATTTCGATTTGGCGATGATTTGCGCATGGGTTTCGAGGCCGATGACGACCTCCCACTTCCCGGTTTTGCCCTCGATCAACGCGGTCATTGCAGCTGCAAGTTACCGAGATGATGCATGAGGGCGGTGCGTCCTTCGAGACGCGCCTCTTCGAGGACGCTCCTCAGGATGAGGAATGTTTGTGCGTGGCATTAAGGAAGTTCCTCATCCTGAGGAGCCGGCGCAGCCGGCGTCTCGAAGGGCGCACAGCGCTCGTCCAACGTGTCTCGCATCACCGCTCTCCCGCGATGAAGCTGGGGCGGTGAGTAAATTGCGCGGCGCGTTCGAGAACATCGCCCACCCGCAGCACCATCTCCTCATCGAAGGCGCGGCCGACAATCTGCAGGCCGAGCGGCAGCCCGTCCGCGCTGAGTCCCGACGGCACTGAAATCGCCGGCAAGCCGGCGAGGTTGGCCGGCACCGTGAACACATCGTTCAGATACATCGCGATCGGATCGTCCTGCTTCTCGCCGATCGCAAAGGCGGCCGACGGCGCGGTCGGCGTCAACAGGCAATCGACGTTCTCGAACGCGGCAGCGAAATCCCGCGCGATCAGCGCCCGCACCTTCTGCGCCTTCAGGTAATAGGCGTCGTAATAACCGGCCGACAGCACATAGGTGCCGATCAAGACGCGCCGCTTCACCTCCGCTCCGAACCCTTCGGCGCGGGTCAATTCATACATCTCGTCGAGGCTGTCGCCCGCGACGCGCAGCCCGTATTTGACCCCGTCATAGCGCGCCAAATTCGAGGAAGCCTCGGCCGGCGCAATGATGTAGTAGGTCGCCAGCGCGTATTTGGTCATCGGCAGCGAGATCTCGACCGGCTCCGCGCCCGCGGCGCGCAACCACTCGACGCCATGCTGCCACAAGGTTTCGATCTCGGCCGGCATGCCGTCGGCGCGGTACTCCTTCGGGATGCCGACCTTGAGGCCGCGGATGTCGCCGGTCAGCGCCTTCTCGAAATCGGGCACCGGCACCGGCGCCGAGGTCGAATCCTTGGGGTCATGCCCGGCCATCGCGCCCAAGAGGATCGCCGCATCGCGCACGGTGCGCGCCAGCGGGCCGGGGTGATCGAGCGAGGAGGCGTAGGCGACGACGCCCCAGCGCGAGCAGCGGCCGTAGGTCGGCTTGAGCCCGACGATGCCGCAAAAGCTCGCCGGCTGGCGGATCGACCCGCCGGTATCGGTGCCGGTCGCGCCGAGCGCGGCGTGCGCGGCGACCGCCGCTGCCGAACCGCCCGACGAGCCGCCAGCCACCAATGGCCGGTTGTCACCAGAACGCCGCCACGGGTTCTCGGTCGGGCCGTAATGGCTCGTGGTCGTCGACGAGCCCATCGCGAACTCGTCGAGATTGGTCTTGCCGAGCATCACCGCGCCGGCCTGCCACAGCTTCTCGGTGACCGTCGATTCATACGGCGGATGAAAGCCGTCGAGGATGTGCGAGGCGGCGGTGGTCAGCACATCCTTGGTGCAGAACAGATCCTTGACCGCGATGGGAATGCCGTCGAGCCGCAATGCCCCGCGATATAAGCCTCGGCCAATTCGCGGGCCGAAAACTGCCTCGCGGCGAGCCCGGCGCGCGCCTCGGCGATCGTCAGTTCGGTCAGCTGTGCGGATTGGCCGTGTGACACACTCACTATCCTGGAACCGTCATCCCCGGGCTTGTCCCGGGGATCCACGCTTTTTTTCTCGTGGATGGCCGGGTCAAGCCCGGCCATGACGTTGAAAAACTCACTCAACCACCTTGGGGACCGCAAAAAAGCCGCGGACGGCTTGCGGCGCATTGGCGAGGATCTCGTCGCGGCGATTGCCGTCGGTGACCTCATCGTCGCGCATCGGCAGACGCATCGCGGCGACGCTGGTCATCGGCGCGGCATCGGCGGTATCGACCTCGGCCAGCTGCTCGACCCAGGTCAGGATGTGCGACAGCTCGGCCGCGAGCGGCTCCAGCTCCTCCTCCTTCAGCCGGATCCGCGCCAGCGCGGCGATATGCGCTACGGCGGCTTTATCCAACGCCATTCACGACTCCACCAAGCAGCCCAGACATGGCCCGGAACAGCGAAACCTGCAACATCTCGACTGGCCTGAACCCGCAGTCCCGGCGAAAGCCGGGACCCACCCCGCCGCGCCCGAGCGGTTCATGAGTGGGTCCCGGCTTTCGCCGGGACTGCGGTTGAAGCATATGATCGGCCATGCTCGTCGATACTCCCCAGGCGTTACGCGCGGCGGTGACGCCCGGCCGGCGGCTCATGGGGCTCGATGTCGGCACCAAGACGATCGGCCTCGCGCTGTCGGACACACGCCTCGTCATCGCCAGCCCGCTCGAGACGATCCGCCGCCGCCGCTTTCGTGAGGATGTCGCCGCGCTGTTCGCGCTGATCGACCGGCATGAGGTCGGTGGGCTGGTCATTGGCTTGCCGCTGAGCATGGACGGCGGCGACAGCTCGCGCACCCAGTCGGTGCGCCAGTTCGCCCGCAATCTGCTGGCCGTGCGCGACATGCCGGTCGCGTTCTGGGACGAGCGGCTGTCGACCGCCGCGGTGACCCGCGAGATGATCGCGCATGACATGACCCGCAAGCGCCGCGCTCAGATCGTCGACCGCGTCGCCGCCGCCTACATCCTGCAGGGTTTTCTCGACGCGATGGGCCGGAGCGGCCCGCCTACCTGATCAGGCGAAGTGCATCGCGGAACCGAGGGTCCTCGGCGTTTTCGAGCCATTCGAAGACGACCATCTCGGTCGTGACGATCTCGGCGCCGTAGCGCTCCATGCGTCGGATCGCCGTCTCCTTGCTCTCGGCGCGGCGCGAGCCGACGGCGTCGCGCACCAGATGAACCCGCCTCCCCGCCTCGATCAGGCCGAGCACGGTCTGCATGACGCAGACATGCGTCTCGCAGCCGGCAACGACGAGCGCCTGCCGATGCGGCAGCGCCGGGTGATCAGGACCGGAACCTCGAACATCTTGGCCGCGGTCAGCAGACGGCGTGCGTTCGCGACCGCCGCCGCGCCTTGTTCGATTGCCGGCATCAGCCGAGCCTGAAAATCGATCAGCAACAGCGCGGAGTCGTTACGGTTCAAGGTCAGCATCGAATTGAGGTGGCCCCTCACCGTGGTCTTGACGAGGCGCGACCGAATGCCCCACCGGACGCTCGAACGCGCGGCCACGTTGCACGGCCTGCGTCCCGTGACGCTGGCGCAGCGCGTCGATCGCTTCGGCGAGACGGCGCGGGCCGCCGGTCTCGGCATCGAACAAGGTCGGCAAATCGGCTTCGGCGGCATCGACGAGCCGGTCGGCGCCGACCCCGATCAGGCGAAACCGGGTCGCGCCATCGGCTTCGCCCTTGAGCAGCCGGTCGGCGGCCTGGAACAGCGTATCCGCCAGCTGGCTCGGGTCGGCCAGCGCGCGCGAACGGGTGCGCAGGCGGAAATCGGCGGTTTTCAGCTTCAGGGTCACGGTGCCGGCGGCGAGCCGCGCCTCCTTGAGCCGCGCAGCGACCTTTTCGCAGAGCGGCCACAGAATATGCGCCAAGGCCCCTGCATCGGTCTGGTCCTGCGCGAAGGTGGTCTCGGCCGAGATCGATTTGGTTTCCCCTCCGGGATCGACGATACGGCTATCCTCGCCGCGCGCCAGACCGGCGAGACGCAGCCCGATGCGGCCATAGCGGGCGGCAAGATCGCGCTCATCGATGCCGCAGAGCTGACCGATGCGGGTGATGCCGTCGGCGGCGAGGCGCCGCTGCATCGCGCCGCCGACCCCCCATAACCAACCGACCGGCTTGTCGGCGAGAAAGCCGCGGGCCTCGGTCCGGCCGATCACCGCGAAGCCGCGCGGCTTGTCGAGATCGGAGGCCAATTTCGCGAGGAATTTGTTGTGGCTGAGGCCGATCGAGGCGGTGATGCCGAATTCGTCCTCGACCCGACGCGCCAGACCGGCCAGGAGCTGCGCCGGCGCAGCGCCGTGCAGGCCGGCCGTGCCGGAGAGATCGAGAAACGCCTCATCGATCGACAATGGCTCGACAAGCGGGGTCAGCCGCCGCATCTCGGCCCGCACCGCGCGACCGACCTCGCGGTATTTCGTCATGTCGGGACGGATCACGACCGCATCCGGGCAGGCGGCGAGTGCCTTGAACATCGGCATCGCCGAGCGCACTCCATAGAGCCGGGCGACGTAACAACACGCCAGCACGACCCCGCGCTGTCCGCCCCCGACGATGACGGGCTGCTCCGCAAGTTCCGGCCGGTCGCGCTTCTCGACCGTGGCATAGAACGCGTCGCAATCGATATGGGCGATCGCCAGATCGGCGAGTTCGGCATGGCCGACGAGGCGCGGCGAGCCGCAGCCCGGGCAACGCTCCGGCACGGCTTCGAAGCTGTCGAGGGCAATGCAATCGCGGCACAGGACCGGGATCATCCCGTCTCCTCCGGATGCCACAGCCAAGCCGCGCCGCGCACCCCGCTCGAGTCGCCGTGCGCCGGCGGCAGCAGCCGGGTCACGACGGTGTCCGAGAAGATATGGCTATTCCAGTGCCGCGGGACCTCCTCGTAGAGATGGCGCAGACTCGAAAGCCCGCCGCCGAGGACGATCGCATCCGGATCGAGGATGTTAATAACGCCGGCTAGCGCCCGGGCAAGACGCTCGGCATAGCGGTCGAGGGTCGCCCGGCACTGCTCATCGCCCGCCGCCGCGGCGGCCGCAATAGCCGGTCCCTCAAGCGCTGCCCCGCCATGCCGGCGGTGATCGGCGGCGAGCCCCGGGCCGGACAGAAAGGTCTCGATGCAGCTCGACCGGCCGCAATAACAGGGCGGTCCCGGCCACTCGCCAGGCCTGGGCGCCGGCAGCGGATTGTGGCCCCACTCGCCGGCGATCGCGTTGGCGCCGACCAGGATTCGGCCGCCGATCGCGATGCCGCCGCCGACCCCGGTGCCGAGAATGACACCGAACACCGTGCCGCTGCCGGCTGCCGCGCCATCGACCGCCTCGGACAAAGCAAAGCAATTGGCGTCATTGGCGAAGCGAACCTGCCGGCCCAGCGCCGCCTCGACGTCGCGGCCGAGCGGCCGGCCGTTGAGCCAGATCGAGTTGGCGTTCTTAACAAGCCCGGTCGCCGCGACGATGGTGCCCGGAATGGCGATACCGACCGAGGCTCCGGGGCCGATGTCCCGCTCGATTCGGGCAACCAGGCCGGCCACTGCCACAATCGTGCCGGCATAGTCGCCCGCCGGGGTCGGGATGCGCTGTCGCAGATGGAGCGCGCCGCGATCATCGAGCGCCGCTGCCTCGATTTTGGTGCCGCCGAGATCGATACCGATGCGAAACCCCGTCATCGCTCCGCTCGCTAGCATGCCGGAAGCCAAAAAAGCACGGCGCCGCCAGCATTTTTCCAGGGACAGTTACCAATTGTTAATGCCCTCTGACTAGAACGTTTGGCGGAGATCGGACCAGGCGGCCTCAGGCCGTCTGCCGAAGAACCCGGGGGCTGCGGTTTGCCCGCAGGCGGCACTGTTAGAGGGCAGCGAGAATGGCACTCGGGATGATGAAACAGGACCGCGGGATCGTTCAGCCGGCCCCAAAGACGGTGCTGATCGTCGAAGACAACGAACTCAACATGAAGCTGTTTAACGACCTCCTCGAGGCGCACGGCTATTTTACGCTGCAGACCAAGGACGGCGTCGAGGCGCTGCGGCTGGCGCGCACCCACCCTTCGCGATGAAGGGCGACGAGCAGAAGATTCGCGACGGCGGCTGCGAAGCCTATATTGCCAAGCCGATTTCGGTGGCGAGCTTCATGAGCACCGTCGAGCGGTTTCTATCGTAACAGAGCGGCGCAACCCGCCATGACAGCCCGCGTCCTGGTCGTCGACGACGTCGAACTGAACATCAAGCTGCTCGAGGCCAAGCTGTCGAGCGAGTACTTCGAGGTGATCGTCGCCGATAACGGCCCGGTCGCCCTGGAACTCGCCGAGAGCGAGATGCCGGACATCATCCTCCTCGATGTGATGATGCCGGTGATGGACGGCTTCGAGGTGTGCCGCCGGCTGAAGGCCAATCCGCGCACCGCAGACGTCCCCGTGGTCATGGTGACCGCGTTGTCGGATGTCGCCGACCGGCTGCGCGGGCTCGAATCGGGCGCCGACGAGTTCCTGACCAAGCCGGTCAACGATACCGCGCTCTTCGCACGCGTCCGTTCGCTGGTCCGTCTGAAACGGATGATGGAAGAGCTGCGGCTGCGCGAAGAGGTCTGCCGTCAATTCGGCAACAGCGAGGACCAGGCGAAGCTGGCCGATGACGGCAAGGCGGCGCGCATCCTGCTGCTCCACGAAAACAATCCGGCCGCCGCACGGCTCCGCGATGTGCTGGAGCCGGTCGCCGCCGCGCTGCATCGCGCGCCGAACTGCGCCGAGGCGCAGACGATGCTCGATTCCTCGATCGAGCTGGTGATCGCCAGCCTGTCGATGCCGGATGGCGACCCGCTGCGGTTGGTCTCGCAATGGCGCGCCGCCGAGGCAACCCGGCAATTGCCGATCCTGTTGATCGCCGATCCGGGCGAGCTGACGCGCCTTGCCAAGGGCCTCGATCTCGGCGCCAACGACTATTTGGTCCGTCCGGTCGACCGCAACGAATTGCTGGCGCGGGTGCGGACCCAGATCCGCCGCAAGCGTCTGCAGGACAGGCTGCACGAAAACTACAGCCGCAGCTTATCCTTGGCTCTGACCGATGAGCTGACCGGGCTTTATAACCGGCGCTATGTCTTCGCCCATCTGACCGAGCTGATGGCGCGTATGCCCGAGGGCGGTGCCACCGCGGTCATGATGTTCGACATCGATCATTTCAAGCAGGTCAACGACCGCTTCGGCCACCTTGCCGGCGACGATGTGTTGCGGGAACTCGCCGGGCGCGCGCTGCGCAATGTCCGCAGCGTCGATCTGGTCGGCCGGCTGGGCGGCGAGGAATTCGTCGTCGTGATGCCGGAAACCAGCCTCGGCGGCGCGACGATTGTCGCCGACCGCCTCCGTCAGGCGGTCGCCGACGAGCCCTTCGTCCTGGCGGAGAACGGCGAGAAGCTGGCCGTCACGATCAGCGTCGGCCTGGCGATCACCGGCCAGGGCGAGGATACCCTCGAAGCGCTGTTGAAGCGGGTCGACGACGCGCTGTACGCGGCCAAGAATGGCGGCCGCAATCGCGTCATCGCCGCACCGCAGCGCCCACCGCACCCGATCGCCGTCGCTTCGTAGGCGACCCTCAACACCCCAATTCGCAGCCCTGCCCCCTCGCCGTCATTGCGAGGAGCGTAGCGACGAAGCAATCCCCATCCGGCAAGCCTCGATGGGCAGGAGATTGCTTCACTTCGCTCACAATGACAGCGGTTTTTAGCGCCGCAAGCGCGAAAATCCCCGGGAGGTCCCGGGGATCAGCGCAGAAACAGCCGTGGCGCTCGGGTGGCGGATCGCGCCCTACTTGATCTTGGCTTCGCGGAAGATGACGTGCTTGCGCGCCACCGGATCGAACTTCTTCAGCTCGAGCTTATTGGTCTTGGTCCGCGGGTTCTTCTTCGTGACGTAAAAAAAACCCGTATCGGCGCTGCTGACGAGCTTGATCAGTACGGTGCTGCTTTTGGCCATCGTCGGTCTCGCGAGTTGCGGGTTTAGCGCTGTCTGGAAGATAACGCGCGGTCGGCCTCTGTCAAGGCGCGCTCCGGCGCTCCGGCCGGAGCCGGGTTGTGCGCCACATGCGTACTCGGGCGCAGCGCATGCACCGCGCTGGCATAGAGCCGGGGATCGCCGAGGACCCGCTCGGCCAGCTTGAGATCGATGGCCGGGCTTGTCGTCCGCGCCGGGCAGGAATGGCGCAGATCGGACCAAGCCCGCTCATCGAGTCCGCCGCGCCCGCGCAACACCGCCGGCGAAATCGGGGCCATCGCACCGGCTCGCTGCAGAGCGCGCTGCACCGACGCCTCGTCATCACCCAGATCGCTGGTGCACAGCGTCGGCACCACACCATGCGTCTGCAGGTAATAGCCGGCCGGCGTGACGAGCCGCGCCCAAGTCAGCGTCAACTCGCCATCGTTGGGGAGGCGCAGCACGGTCTGCACCGTGCCCTTGCCGTAGGACGAGCTGCCGATCACGACCGCGCGTCCGGAATCCTGCAGCGCGGCGGCGACGATCTCGGAAGACGAGGCGGAGCCGCCGTTGATCAGCACGACGATCGGGACCTGCGAGGCAACGCTGTGGCCGGATGCGGCGAAATACTGATGGCTGGCGGGATGCCGTCCGACGGTCGAGGCGATCGGACCATCATGGATGAACAGATCGGCTAGGCTGACCGCCTGATCGAGCAGGCCGCCGGGATTGCCGCGCAGATCGAGCACGATCCCGCCCAGGCGCCCGCCCGACTGCCGGCCCGCCTCCGTCAACGCTTCGGCCAGCCGTGCGGTGGTGCTCTGGTTAAAGCTGAGGATCTGAAACACCGGGATGTCGCCGAGGCGGGTCACCGCCACGGTCGGGATCACCACCAGCGCCCGGTGCAGATAAAAGTCCCTTGGTGTTGCGAGGCCGGGCCGCTCCACCCGTAGCACGACGCTGCTGCCGATCGGGCCGCGGAGCTGCTGGATAACTTGGCTTTGCGAGAGTCCGGCGGTCGCAACGCCGTTGATCGCGACGATCGTATCCTCGGCCTTTATGCCGGCCTGCGCCGCCGGGCCTTGCGGCGTCACCGCGGCAACCCGGAACGCGTCGGCGGTGGTGTCGAGGGTGATGCCGATGCCGCCGAACCCGTCGCGCGCGGCACGCTGGTTGCGCGCCGCCTCCGGCGGCGAATAGCGCGAGAACCGGTCGAGCGTTCCGGTCATGCCGTCGAACACCGCCTTGGCGACGGCATCCCGCGGCATCGCCGCGAGATTGGGGGCAGAACTCTTGGCGGCCGCGATCAGACGGCCGACCGTTTCGCCCCAGGCGCGCGTGTCGGTATCGGCCGGCATCGGCAGCACCGCGACATCGCGCCCGGCATAGGAAACCGCCAGCCCGGCGCCCGGTCTTTCGGCAACCGCAAGCTTGTCGTCGAGCCGGCTCAGCCGCGCCGCCCCCGCGAGCGCGAGATGCCGGCTCGAGGTCGGCTCGATGTAGAGATCGGTAATCTCATCGAAACCGCGGGCGAACAGCTGGCCTGTGGGATCGCCGCCACCCGTCTCGTTGCCGGCGCAGGCTGCGAGCGGCGCAGCAAGCGCAAAAACGCCGATCCAAGCCGCGGCAAGCGCGGACCGGCACAACGAGAACGTAGGTTTCCCGCAGATCGACAACCGCTGATCCCCTGTGCGCCCCCGGAGACCCCTGGGCGCAACATGCTGGCGCGTTCTTTTGGCTGCGGATCGGGGTCGAGGCGCCCGACCTGATCCCTTCCCGCCGCTGTCGAGCAGCACAGTAAAGTGCCGGACGATGGCGATCAATCTTCCGCTGGGAAGAGCTGTCGAGCTCAGGCGGTTTGTTTTTCGAGGCTGTTGGCGACCTGCCGGTAGCGCCGCGCCAGATTGACCAAGACCTTCCGCGCGGCGGAACAGGTTGCCGTCCTGGCCATCTCCCGAAGGCGTGCGGCATCCATCCGGTGATAGGCGGCGCGATCGCGGGTGGACCAGGTTGCCGGTTCTCGGGGCATCGACCGACCTACAGCGTCAGCATCAACTGCCGACAATTTACCGAGCACTTATGAAAAATTCGTTGCCCATCCCTGAAGAGAAGATGAACAGGGACCACAGGGTGCCGGCAGCCACCCCGGGCGGTCCTCAGCCGCGCCGGCGCGGCCCGCGCCCTCGGCGCAACCCGGTAAAGCGCGGCTTGGCAAAGGACTCCCCCTCCAGCCGGAACAGCAGTCGGCCACCCATCGGGTCCGCCTCGGCGAGCCGCACCGTCACCGCGTCGCCGAGCGCGAATTGCCGGCCGGACCGCCGCCCGACGAGGCGATGCTTCCTGGGATCGTGATCGTAATAATCGGACGGGAGCGTCGAGACCGGCACCAGGCCATCGGCGCCGCTCTCCGGCAGGCTGATGAAAAATCCGAACGGCGCCACGCCGGTGATGCGCGCCTGATAAATCGTGCCGATCGCGTCGCTGAGGAGGGTCGCGCGGTAACGGTCCATCGCGGCGCGCTCGGCCGCCGCGGCGCGACGCTCGGTCATCGAGATATGATCGGCGGTACTGGCGATGGCCTCGCCGGCGAGCGGCGGCCGGCCGGCCGGCGCGGTCAGGGCGCGGTGCACGACCAGATCGGCATAGCGCCGGATCGGCGAAGTGAAATGGGCATAGCGCGGCAGCGCCAGGCCGAAATGGCCGATATTGTTCGGGCTGTAGACCGCCTGCGCCTGGCTGCGCAGCACCAGCTCATTGACGATCGGCGCTTCCTGGGTGTCCCGCGCCTTTTCGAGGACCCGGTTGAACAGGGCCGGCCGAATGACCTGGCCCTTGGCAAGGGCGAGGCCCGGAATGCCGAGCTCGTCGAGAAAATCGCGCAGCGCCGCGAGCTTTTCCGGGTCGGGAGCGTCGTGGACCCGGTACATGCAGGGCTGGTGCCGCGATTCCAGCTCTTCGGCGGCCGCGACATTGGCCAGGATCATGAATTCCTCGATCAACCGGTGGCTGTCGAGGCGATGCCGCGGCACGACCGCGATCGGACGCCGCTCGCCGTCAAGCACGACCCGGTGCTCGGTCAGATCGAGTTCGAGCGCCCCCCTCGCCCGCCGCGCCCGGTCGAGCACCGCGAAGGCGCCGTACAGCGCGTCGAGGCGCTCCGGCGTGATCGGCACCACCGTGCCGCCCGAGCCATCACGGGCCGCCTGAACGTCACCCGGTTTCAGGGAGCACAGATCGTTCGAGAGCGCCTCGGGCAGCATCGGCACGACGCGGTCGGGGAAGTAGACCGAATTGCCGCGATGCACCGCCTCGCGGTCGAGTGCGCTGCCCGGCCGGACGTAATGGCCGACATCGGCGATCGCGACGACGATATGCCAGCCGCCGCGGTTTTCCGGATCGGCATCCGCTTCGGCCCAGACGGCATCATCGAAATCGCGCGCATCCTCGCCGTCGATCGTGACCAGGGCGAGATCGCGCAGATCGGCGCGGCCCGTCAGATCGACAGATTGCGCGGCCGCCGCTTCGGCGAGGGCCTCGCGCGGAAACTCGCTCGGGATGTCGAAGGCGGCGATCGTGAGCCGGCTGATCGATCCCGGCGCATCGGCCGGCCCCAGCCGCTCGACGATGCGCGCCCGCTTGCCGCCGAAGCGGCGCGACGGCAGCTCCTCGGCGACGACCAGCTCGCCATCCGGCAGCCCCACGGCGTCGTGGCCAAGCACCCCATACTCGCTCTTGTCGCGGCGGTCGGCCGGGATCACCTCGCCGCCGCCGCGGGTGCGGCGGAACACGCCGACGATGCGGCTCTCCGGTGTGTCCAACCGGCGCACCGGCTCGGCTTCGGTCTCGCCGGACTCGCGGCGGATCAGCCGCGCCAGCGCACGGGCGCTCTCCGGTAATTCGTCGCCCGCCGCGCTCTCGACGAGGCGGAACAGCGGCGCCTCACCGGGTCCCGGCCAAGCGACCGGCCGGACCAGCGGAAATCCGTCGGCATCGCTGCCGGCGCGCTCGACCGCCATCATTTCCGGGAGAGCAGCGCCGGCGGCAAACCGCCGGTCGCCGCCGCGCACCAGCTCGCCCGATCGCGTGACCGCGCGCAGCATCGCGCGCAACGCCGGCTGATCGGAGGAACCCAGACCAAAAGCGCGGGCGATCTCGCGCGTGCCGATCGCCTCCGGATTGTCGCGCAGAAATTCGAGCAGCGCCTCAGGCGACGGCAACCCTCTTGAGCGGCCTCCCGGGCGCTCGGTGTTCCTAGGGCGTTTTGCCAATGTCGTCCTTTGATCCGCGTCTGGAAAGAAATGGTAGCGACGCGTATTCGCCGCGTATCAGCGCTTCCTTCTTTTGACGACGCCAGCCCTTTACCTGTCGTTCGGCGGATATCGCATCTTCGATCCGCTCAAAATATTGATGGAAAACGAGGCGTACCGGACGACGATGGGCGGTGTAGCCATCGAAGATCCCTGCTTCGTGTTCACTGAGACGCTTCTCCAGACTCTCTCGCGTGAGACCGACATAATACGAACCATCGGCGCAGAGCAGAATATAAAGAAAGGCGCCCATTCAGCTCCGTGCTGCAAAACCGCCGCGCGTCCTTCGAGACGCGCTTCGGCTACGCCGACAGCGCTCCTCAGGATGAGGTGGGTTACGGTTGGGCATAAAGAAAAAACCTCATCCTGAGGAGCCCGCAAAGCGGGCGTCTCGAAGGACGCACGGCTGCGGTCCAGCGATCCGCGTTAAGCAGGCGGGCGGCGGGCCGAGCGATCCGCCGATTTCTTCTTCGCCGCCGGTTTGGCTTTTGCCTTTCGCGCCGGTGCCGCGCGCTTGGCGGTGGCGCCGCGCGCCGGCTTTGCAGGCGGCTTAGGCGCGGCGCGCTTCGGCGCGGCGCGGCGGGCCGGCTTGGCCTCGCCATTGCCGGAAGCTTTGGCCGTTCTGCGGCCCGGGCGGCGAGTCTTGCCTTTCGCTTTTTGCGCCGCGAGCAGCGCAATCGCGGCGTCGAGCGCGAAATCGTTCGGGTCGGCGCCCTTCGGCAGCGACGCGAAGACGCCGTCATGACTGACATAGGGTCCGTAGCGGCCGCGATACAGCCCGATCGCGCCGCCCTCCGGATGCTGGCCGATCTCGCGCAGCAATTGCGGGCCGCGCCGCTGGCCGTTCTTGGCCTCGGCGAGGACGGTGACCGCGCGGTTGAGCCCGATCGTCAGCACATCATCGTCGGCGCCGAGCGATGCGAAGACGGAACCGTGCTTCAGATACGGGCCAAAGCGGCCGATCCCGGCGGTGATCGGCTCGCCGGTTTCGGGGTGACGGCCGATCTCGCGCGGCAGCGACAACAGCCCAAGCGCCGCTTCGAGATCGACATCCTCGGGCTTCACCGCGCGCGGCAACGCGACCCGTTTCGGCTTCTCGCCGTTATCGGCCTCGCCGAGCTGGATGTAATGACCGTAGGGGCCCTTCTTGACGGCGACCGGCAGCCCGGTCGCCGGATCGTTGCCGAGCGCGGTATCGGCACCGCCGGTCTCGCCTTCGGGGTCGATGCCGAGCGCGCGGGTAAAGCGGCATTCCGGATAATTCGAACAGCCGATAAAGGCGCCAAAGCGCCCGAGCTTCAAGGAGAGCCGGCCGGCGCCGCAGGCCGGGCACAGCCGCGGATCGGTCCCGGCGCCGTTCTCCGGAAAGAAATGGCGGCCGAGTTCGCCGTCGAGGGCTTCCAGCACCGCCTTGATCGTCAGCTCCTTGGTGCCGTCGACCGCGATCGAGAAATCGCGCCAGAAATCGCGCAGCAGCGCCTTCCAGTCGACCCGCCCGCCCGAGACTTCGTCGAGCTGGTTCTCCAGATCGGCGGTGAAATTGTATTCGACATAGCGCTCAAAAAAGCTGCTCAGAAACGCGGTGACCAGACGGCCGCGGTCTTCCGGCACAAAGCGGCGCTTGTCCAGCCGGACGTAATCGCGGTCCTGCAACACCTGGATGATCGACGCGTAGGTCGAAGGCCGGCCGATCCCCAGCTCTTCGAGCTTCTTGACCAGGCTGGCTTCGCTGTAGCGTGGCGGCGGCTGCGTGAAATGCTGGTCCGGGGTCACTGCGCCGCGCGTGAGGCGCTCGCCGTTGCGCATGTTGGGCAGGCGGCGCCCCTCGCCCTCTTCGTCTGCGGCATCGTCGCGGTCTTCCTGATAGAGCTTCAGAAAGCCGTCGAACAGCATGACCGAGCCGGTGGCATGCAGACGCACGCGCCCGCTCGGATCGGCGATATCGATGCTGACCTGATCGAGCAAGGCCGACGCCATCTGGCTGGCGATCGTGCGCTTCCAGATCAGTTCGTAGAGCCGGCGCATGTCGTTGTCGAGATGGCGCGCGACATCGCCCGGCTGCCGCGCCATATCGGTCGGGCGGATCGCCTCGTGCGCCTCCTGCGCGTTTTTTGCCGGGCTGCGGTAGATGCGCGGCTCGGGCGGCAGATAGCGCCCGCCGAACTCGTTGCCGATCAGCTGACGCGCCGCTGCCATCGCTTCGGCGGCGATCGCGACCCCGTCGGTGCGCATATAGGTGATCAGGCCGACCGTGTCGCCGTCGAGATCGATGCCCTCGTAGAGCCGCTGCGCGATCTGCATCGTGCGGGTCGCGCCGAAGCCGAGCTTGCGCGAGGCCTCCTGCTGCAAGGTCGAGGTCGTGAACGGCGGAAACGGATTGCGCCGGACTTCGCGATGCTCGACGGACGCGACGTTGAACCCGCTCGCGGCGAGGATCGCCTCGGCGGCAGCGCGCGCCTTGGCTTCGCTGTCGAGATCGAAGCGGTCGAGCTTCTTGCCGTCGAGATGCGACAGCCGCGCGGTGAAGCGGTCGCCCGCCTCGGTCTGGAACTCGACCTCGATCGTCCAGTATTCGCGCGGCTTGAACGCCTCGATCTCGCTTTCGCGCTCGCAGATCAGGCGCAACGCGACCGACTGCACGCGGCCGGCCGAGCGGCTGCCCGGCAATTTGCGCCACAGCACCGGCGACAGCGTGAAGCCGACGAGATAGTCGAGGGCGCGGCGGGCGAGATAGGCGTCGACCAGTTCGCGGTCGATCTCGCGCGGATGACGGAACGCGTCGAGCACCGCGTTGCGCGTCACCTCGTTGAAGACGACGCGCTTGACATCGACATCCTTCAGCGCGCGGCGCGCCTTCAAGACCTCCCGCACGTGCCAGGAGATCGCTTCGCCTTCACGGTCGGGGTCGGTCGCGAGGAACAGCTTGTCGGCGCCGCGCACCGCTTCGGCGATCGCCTTCATGTGCTTCTCGGCCTTGCCGTCGACCTCCCACGACATGTCGAAATCGGCATCCGGCCGCACCGAGCCGTCCTTGGCCGGCAGATCGCGGACATGGCCGTAGCTGGCGACGACCTTGTAGTCGCGGCCGAGATATTTGTTGATCGTTTTCGCCTTGGCCGGCGACTCGACGACGACGACGTTCATAGATCCATTCGATAAAGAGAGGCGCTAAAGATCCGTTAGCGCAGCGAAACGAGGTTGCCGGGATGACGCTCGATGCGCCCGGCGAGTTCCAATTCGAGCAGCAGGGTGGCAATTGAAGCGGCTGACAAGTGGCACTGCCGCACCAGTTCGTCAACCGCGACCGGTGTCGGGCTGAGCTTTTCGACCAGCAATTCGAGCGCGGCATCCTCGGGAATCTGCGGCGTTGCGGGCAGGTTCGGCGCGGCAGCACTCAGCGGCAGGCGCGGCTGCGACGGGCGCTCCCGTGGACGCGGCGGCGGCATCTCGCGGCGCAACAGCGGCCCGAGCTGGATCAGAATATCGGCCGCTGATTCGGTCAGGGTCGCGCCATTGCGCAGCAAATCGTTGCAGCCGCGGCTGCGCGGATCGAGCGGCGAGCCCGGCACCGCGAACACCTCCCTCCCCTGCTCCAGCGCGAAGCGGGCGGTGATCAGCGAGCCCGATTTTGCC
>VAZR01000037.1 GCA_005888515.1 Alphaproteobacteria bacterium
CCTACCGAGACGATGCGATCGTACCGTCCGGTCTCCTCGCGGTAGTCGCGCAGATGAAATCGCACCCGGTCGGAAAGGCCGGCCGCCGCCGCACGCCGCTGCGCCACCTTGAGCTGCTCCTGCGACAAGGTCAGCCCGGTAACCTCGGCGCCGCATTCGCTGGCGAGGTAGAGCGCCAGCCCGCCCCATCCCGAGCCGATATCGAGTACCTTCTGGCCCGGACGCAACAGCAGCTTGGCGGCGATGTGGCGCTTTTTGTTGAGCTGCGCAGTGTCGAGATCATTGTTCGGGCTCTGGAAATAGGCGCACGAATATTGCCGGTCGCGGTCGAGGAACAGCTCGTAGAGCTGGTCCGACAGATCGTAATGATGCGCGACGTTGCGGCGCGCGCGCGGCACGGGGTTGTATTGATGGATGTAACGGAAGAGGCGGCCCGCCGTATCGCCGAGCCGCATCAAGCGGCTGCTGAGCAGCGTGCCCTCGTTTGTCGTCAGCAGATCGAGGAAATCGTAGAGGCTGCCTTCCTCAACCGTCAGACCGCCATTCATATACGCGTCCGGCACGTAAAACCGGGGGCTCAACAGGCATTTCCAGGGCAATGACCGGTCATGCAAGCGAACCGTCGCCATAGGCCCGGGCGAACCCTCGAAGACATGCTTCCTCCCGGCCGCGTCGATGACGCTGAGCCGGCCTATGCGGATGACCCGGGGGAGGACCGAGGCGAGCAGCATGACGTACTACTATCGCGCAGATTGCGCGGGGACAACCCCTTACCAGGAAAGGATTTTGATCATGCGGAGGGCTCGGCCGCGGTGCCTTCCCGCGCCGGCCGCTCGGGTTCCTGGTCCTCGCGCTGCACCAGCGGGTCGATCCCGGCGGCCTGCAGGCGCGCCGCCTCCTCCGACTGCGCCACATTGGCGGTCACCGTGACGCCGACCTCGGGATGCAGCATGACCCGGACCCGGTGCATGCCGAGGGTCTTGATCGCCCGGTCGAGCACGATCTGCCGCCGATCCACCGTAAAGCCGGCTGCGGTCACCGCATCGGAGATGTCGCGCGCCATGACCGAGCCGTAGAGCTGGCCGCTTTCGCCGGCTTGGCGGATCAGCACGACCGTCAGCCCTTCGAGCTTGCCGCTGATTTCGCTCGCCTCCGATTTGCGCTGCAAATTGTTGGCCTCGAGCTGAGCCCGCTGCGTCTCGAAATAGGCCATGTTTTCCTTGGTCGCGCGCATCGCCTTTTTTTGGGGCAGCAGGTAGTTGCGCGCAAAACCCGGCCTGACTTTGACGACCTGGCCCATCTGGCCGAGCTTTTCGACGCGTTCCAGCAGAATGAGATCAACCATCGATCTGTACTCCATGAGGCGCGAGGCGCCGCCGTAACCCGAGCCAGGCCTCGAACAGGCCGAGCACCATGGCGGCCAATAACGGCCAGCCGAACATGCCGGCCAGCGTATAGAAAGCGATCAGCGCCATGCCGGGATGCGGCAGCCGCCGTACCGCAGCATGCAACACGGCGAGCCCGCCGAGGCAGAACGGCACCGACAGCGCGATGATCAGATTGATGCCGAGAAAACGCCAGCCGCCGCCGAACAGCGTAGCGAGCGCCGCGACCCCGAGTGCCGCGGTCAGCCAGCGCGGCAGACTCAGCGCCGCCAGATCGGGCGAGGGCCGCCAGGCGACGTGGAAGCGCGCGAGTAGCCCCTGCGCGAGGGCGCCGTTGATCACCGCCATGACCATCCACGATGCCGCCGCGATCCCCGGGATTACGGAGGCGAGGGTATGGGCCACGCGGTCGCGGTCCGGCAGGCTGCGCTCGGTCAGCTGGTCGAGAGCGCGCGCGATAACCTCGCGCAGCGTCGCTTGCAACCCTTCCGGCCCGCCGAGCAGCAAAATCGCGGCGCCGATGCCGAGGATGCCGAGCGCCGTCACCCATACCGTCAGACGTCCCGGCGGATACCAGCGCAGCGTTCCGTCGGCTTCGCGCCTCGCGAGCAGCGCCTGACGCACCAGCACCACGACAGGCACCGCATTCAACGCCGTGAAGATCGCCGCCCCCAGCAGGTCGCTCGCGGCCAGCAGCACCACAACGCCGCTGAACCCGGCAATCGCGGCCGCCACGGAGCCGAACCACAGCCCGGCCAGGAACAATGGCAATTGCGTCAGGTAGACGAGAATCATCGCCCCCGGTGAGCTGAGCAGCAAGGCGAGGTAGAGACAGGCGCTGACGCCACCGCAGCCGGCGGCGATCGCCGCGATCGCCAGGCGATTCATCGGCATGACGGGGAGGGTTGTCCGACCCCGCTTTCCCTCTAGCTCACGATATAGGGGAGCAGGCCGAGAAACCGCGCCCGCTTGATCGCCCGCGCCAGCTCGCGCTGCTTTTGCGTCGACACCGCGGTGATGCGGCTCGGCACGATCTTGCCGCGCTCGGAGATGAAGCGCTGCAACAGCCGGACGTCCTTGTAGTCGATCTTCGGCGCGTTGGGTCCGGAGAACGGGCAGGATTTGCGGCGCCGGAAGAAGGGCCGGCGGGCAACCGCCGCCGCGCGCCCGCCCGATGCGCCCTGGCTTTCCATTTACGCCTCCACCTTTTCCGAGGGCGCACCCTGGTCGGCCGGCCGCTCGCCGCTGCGCTCCGGTGGCGCCTCGCCACCGCCGTCGCGCGGCTCGTAGCGATCGCGGTCGCCGTATCGGTCGCGGTCGCGGCGCGGCCGGTCCTCGCGGCTGCCGCGGCTCTGCATGACCGGCGAGGGGGCTTCGTCGAGCTGATCGACCCGGAGCGTCAGATAGCGCAGCACGTCCTCGTTAATCCGCATCGTCCGCTCGAGCTCGGCGATGGCCGCCGCCGGCGCCTCGATGTTGAACAGGACATAATGGCCCTTGCGGTTCTTTTTCATGCGGTAGGCGAGGTTGCGCAGACCCCAATACTCGCGCTTTTTTATCTCGCCGCCCTGCTCGGCGATCAGCTGGGTGAAGCCGTCGGCCAGGGCATCGACTTGCGCACCGGAGATGTCCTGGCGCGCAATAAACACATTCTCGTACAGCGGCATCGCAAATCCCTTATGGCTGTTGTGGCCCGGAGCGCCCGTCAACAATATCAGGGGCTTTCGCGCCGAGCCGGTCCGGTATCCGCCGGGCCGGCAAGGGAGCCGCGCACTATAGCCAAACACCTCGGCAATACAAGCGCGCGGGCCTTCTAGATGGGATCGCTGATCAGCTGCCAACATTCCGCATCGGCGGCTGCGTTCGTGTCGTTTTTGCGCGCCGGAACTTGATTGCCGAGCCGCCTGTTCCGAGACCAGTCCGAGGACAGCGGCTGATGTGGTATCTCTCCTATCGGCTCCACGGCTCGACCCGAATGCACATCTTCAAGACGCGGGAGCTCGCATTGAGGGCTGCCTGCGAGCTGATCGGCGACCGGGACGACAAGGAGGTCGAGGTCGGTCCGATGCTGGCATCGCGCGACGGCAATGTCTTCAAGGGAGAAGAGCTTCGCCGGGTGTGTGCGAACGGCACCACCTGACAAAAAACTGCGGCGCGCCGTCGCAGTCCGGAACCGCCCCTGCGACGCCCCGTTTGGCGCGTCAGGGGAAGTGTGCGCAGGTGGGGGATATGAGTGGGTTGCCGCATTCGCGTGTGGGGGAATACAGAGCGCAGGCATCGAAGCTGCGCCTGTTGGCGTATCAGACGGAATATCCGGAAGGCCGGCGCCGTCTGTTGATGCTGGCCGACAGCTTCGATAAATTGGCCGATCGCGTCGAGGCGCGGGGCACCGCGCTCGCTATCGCCGCCGACTAAGTGCATCCTTTACGGCAATAATCGCCTGATCAGCCGCAACAGCTGTGCGGCGCGGAACGGCTTCTGCAAGAACGGCAAGGGCCCGCCGCTCAGCCGCGCGATCCGGTCCGGCTCGCCGCTCATCATGATGATCGGCATGCCGCGCCGGGCCGCCGCCTTCGCGACATCGTCGCCATTGCCGCCGCGGAGTACTGAATCCGCGATCAGCAGATCGACATCGCCCTTGCGCAGCGCCGCGCGCGCCTGCTGGCGTTGCGCCGCGCCGCTGACCCGATAACCTTCGTCCTCGAGGATTTCGGTCAGCAGCGACAGGAGATCGGGGTCGTCTTCGACGAGAAGGATGTGTTGCGCCGGCATGCCCACCTCACACCGGTTGGATCATGGTTGCCCAACTGCTTTCTTGAACACCCGAGGGTTGCCAAATGATCCGCATGCGCGGTCTACTCGTGCGGCAAGCACGAGAGAAACGGGTGATCTATACGGGTGATTGCGGGCGCGAGGCGCCCGCAGGGATCAGGCGCGGACGGGAACGCCTTTTTCTTCGAGCAGCTGCTTCAATTCGCCGGTATCGAACATCTCGCGGACGATGTCGCAGCCGCCGACGAACTCGCCCTTGACGTAGAGCTGCGGCACTGTCGGCCAATTCGAGAATTCCTTGATGCCCTGGCGCACCGACGGGTCGGACAGCACGTCGATGCCCTTAAACTTGACCCCCATATGGCTGAGGATCTGCACCACCGCGGCCGAGAAGCCGCATTGCGGGAACACCGGCGTCCCTTTCATGAAGAGCACGACCGGAGTGTCGGTGATCTCGTGACGGATGCGGTCTTGAACGGTAATGTCCATTGGTCTGTCCTCGGTTGAAAAGAGGCCGCAGCGGGGGCTGCGGCCTGGTGTTGTC
>VAZR01000038.1 GCA_005888515.1 Alphaproteobacteria bacterium
CCATTACGGCATTTCACCATATTGATTTCGCAGCCGTTTCCTGCTCAGTCATGGCTGGCTACGCGGTTGCCCCGGCGCGTCGGATTGCCTCGCCGATCGCTTGCCGGCAGCGTCCCGCGGGCATTTATCGAAAGTTGTTAATAATATTGTCGCCGGCTTTACCCGTCCTGAGCGAAGCCCTGGTCTTCGGCCATTTAGCGCTTCTTTAAAGAATGCCGGCTAGCCTGATCGCAATCGGCCATTTTGATATCAGGAACATGTCTGTAGCGGATCCCTTTGCCCACACGGATACCTCCAGCGAGGCGCACGGAGCTGTTCCCGATCTGCCCTCGCCGGATACCAAACGCTGGGTGGTGCGCCGCAAGGCAGTCGTGGTCGCCGCGGTGCGCAACGGCTCGATCAGCTTACAGGAAGCATGCCGGCGCTATAAGCTGTCGGTCGAAGAGTTCCTGGCCTGGCAGCGTGCGATCGACCGTTACGGCGTACCGGGCCTCCGGGTCACCCGCTTGCAGATTTACCGCGATACCGACGAGCCGCGCAGCGCCAGCTAGCATCACCCCTACAGCCGTCGCACAAAGCCGCCGCCGCTCGCCGCGGCGGATGCCACCACCGGCCGCCAAGCACCGGACCTCCCGCCGCCAGTTGTACGCGGCTGTGACACGTCTCGCCCAACACGTGGCGATATTCGACCTCGCCATCGGTTAATTCGAGAACCCTGGCGTTGCCGACGGCCCGACCGACAGATGGCCGAGATCGGCGCGGCCTAGCACCCTGGCCGACGCCGCAGTCATGGGCTCGCTCCGGTCTCACCGGAACGAGCCTACACGCAGGTCATGTCGGGCAAAAGCCCGGCAGGGCGGATTGTCAACCGCCGATACGTCTGGCTCAAGATGTTGTAATCGTGATCCGCTAACCTACTGCATTTGCGCCTTTATTATTGTAATCGATAAATCCGGGGGTCGCGCTGCCGATCGGAGACTGCGCGAATCGGCCAAAGTCGATGCCCGGGCGCAGCACTGTCCAGAGCTCCCGAACGCAATTTGTGTTTAGGTCGCCGGCTCCGGCATGCCATGCTGCCGGAATCCAATTCATCGATGGGAGGATTTGATGACGAAATACATGCTGGTCAGTTTTAAGACCTGCCCGTGGGTGCAGCGCTCGGCGATCATTTTGCGCGAGAAGAACACCGAGTTCGAGTTCCGCCACATCGAGCCCGACAACCGGCCGGACTGGTTTCTGGCGATCTCGCCGCACAAGAAGGTGCCGACGCTGACTATCGACGACAAGGTGACGTTGTTCGAGTCGAATGCGATCAACGAATACCTCGACGAGACGATCTCGCCGCGCCTCCACCCCGAGGACCCGATCCAGCGCGCGATCAACCGGGCCTGGACCGATTACGTGCCGACCTTTGCCTCCTCGGTAACCGGCTGCGCCTATGCCGCGACCGAAGCCGATTATCAGAAAGCCATCGCGAAAATCCCCGAGGCTTTCGATCGGCTCGAAAAGGCCCTCGAAAAGCAGGGCAGCGGACCGTTCTTCAATGGCGCCAAATACTCGCTTGTCGACGCAGCCTATGCGCCGTTCCTGCAGCGTTATCTATTCCTCGATCGGATCCACAAGATCGGTCAGATCGAGAAATACCCACGGCTGAAGGCGTGGACCGAGGCGATCATGAATCGCCCATCGACGCATTCCTTCCCAGCGGCGGAATTCGAGGAGATGTACCGGGCCAATGTGAAGCGCCGCAATTCCTGGGTATCGCAATTCGTCGAGCCGGCGAGAGCCGCCGCCGAATAAGGCATGCTGAGGCGCGCCGCCTCGTAACGCAGGTTAATAAGCACGGCGGCGCCACTGCTCTCAATCGGCCGAAAATCCGATTTCGGGGGCGAAATCAAGCCGATCGCCCATTCCGGGTGTTATCTCTATCAAAGAGAGCGCCCGGATGGCCGCTCGCCGCGGGCGCAGCGTGGAATGTGCCCGATGCAGAACCGATCCCCGAAAAAGCATCCCTCACCGCGAAGCCTGGCGGCTCGGCTCGATCGCGCGGCCGGCGATATGAATGCGTTCCTGCTGGTCCTTGCGATCGGGCTGGCGACCCTCGACCTGACCTGCCTGTGGGCGTTCAAGATGAAAGAAGCCCTGCCGGCAATGGCGCGGGCCACCGCAACGTCCAGCTCGGCCGTCAATAAACCGGCTCACCAGAAGCCGTCGCAAACCCTCAGCCCGAGCGCCCCAGGGTTCGGCGGGTAAGTCTGGTCGCCCCGAATTTCCAGCGGTCAGCGCGGCTTAGTGGACGCTGAGCGGCTCCAGCTCGTGCTGGCGAACGACCGCAAAGGCGATGTCGCGATCGGGGATGACGGCCATTTGCGTCCCGTCCGCGGCGTGCACCGCGAACGCCTCGGCGCCCTCGATGAGAACCGGTTTGATATAGGCGACGCCCGCCATGCCGAGCATTCCCAGCTCGCCGGGCGACAGGTCGCGCATTCCATCGATAAACTGCATGCCACTCTCCGTCGCGCCCTGGCGGCGCGTCGTCAGGCGTTGATATCTCTCAGTAACTAAAACGTCGTTAGCCGCGCGAATTATCCGAGGCGCCGCGGCGGATCGGTCGCGGCGCGGCTGTGCCGGCCAATTGATCACCGGCGGTATCGCCGCCCTGGATCGGGATCGTCCGAACCCGCGGCTCGACCGTGGGCCGGACCAGGTCGACGTGAAGCAACCCGTTGTCGAGCCAGGCGCCGCGCACCTCGATGCCCTCGGCAAGGACAAAGGAGCGCTGAAACTGGCGGGCCGCAATGCCGCGATGCAGATAGACCCGCTGGCCGTCATCGGCCTGCTTGCCGCGGATGACGAGCTGGTTGTCTTCGATCGTGATCGTGAGATCGGCCATCGTAAAGCCGGCCACAGCCAGCGTGATGCGCAACTCGTTCTCGCCGAGCTGCTCGATGTTGTAGGGCGGGTAGCCGTCGCTGGCGACCTTGTTGACCCGGTCGAGCGCCCGCTCGAATGGTTCGAAGCCCAGCAGCAGCGGCGAGTTGAACAGCGACAGGCGGGACATCGTGCTTCTCCTCGAAACTGAGCGAGACGCCGCTGCCGGGCCCGTTTGCGGCACCCAGCGGCGGAGGCATATCTTTCGTCCATATAATTTGGGAGGAAAGCTCGCCGGATCAAGCAATCTGCGGCTGAATGCCAAGGCGGCGGTCCGGATCGCGCCACGTTTATTGGCCCGGCCCTTCTTCCGCCCTCGGCGACGAGGCCCCATATGCATCCGCTGATGCTTCCCCCGGAACAGGGACGGGACTTCACGATGTCGATACAATCGCCCTTGCAGCACCTCGCGCGCTGGCGGCTTCCGCTGTCATTGTGCTTCTGCCTGGCGCTGGCGCTGGCTCCCAGCCTGGCCGACGCACGGGCCGGCAGCTCCTCTTCGGGCGGCGGCAAGTCGTCTTCCTCGAGCATGGGGAGCCGCGGCTCGCGCACCTTCGAGAACAATGGTGCGGCGCCGGTGACCCGCAGCATGACCCCGTCGAACCCGTCGGCGACGAGCCCGATGGGCGCGCCGACACCCGCCTATGCCGGAGGCGGCAGCTTCTTCCAGCGCCATCCGTTCCTGACCGGGCTGGCCGGCGGCTTTCTCGGCTCCATGCTGTTCAGCCATCTGGGCGGGCTTGGCACCGGGCTCGGCTTCCTGCTGACGCTGTTGATCATCGGCGGGCTGATCTTTTTTGTCGTGCGCTTGCTGTCCGGGAGCCGCCGCTTTGCTCCCCCCGGCGGCGGCGCGATGCCGCGCTCGCTCGGCGCCGCGGCTGCCCCGGCAGCGGCGCGTTTCCGCGGCCGCGATACGGCGGTCGGCGATGCCGATCTGAATGCCTTTCAGGGCATTCATGCCGCGGTGCAGGAAGCCTGGGGCCGTGGCGATCTCGGGCGGATGCGGCAACTGATGACCCCGGAGATGCTGAGCTATTTCTCGGAGGAGCTGACCCGCAACACCAGCCAGGGCGTGCAGAACGTCGTCTCCGACGTCCGGTTGTTAAAAGGCGATGTCAGTGAGGCCTGGGAGGAGGGCGATCTCGAATACGCCACCGCCTTTATGCAGTGGAGCGCGATCGATTACGTCGTGCGGCTGGGCCGCTCGCCGGGACAGCCCGATTACATCGTCAGCGGCGATCCGAAGACGCCGACCGAAGCCGAGGAGGTCTGGACTTTCGTCCGCCGCCGTGGCGGCGACTGGCTGCTCTCGGCCATCCAGCAGGTCTAACCGCCCCGGACCCCCGGCGGCGCCCCGCCCGTACGGTCCCTCCTACTGCCGCGGGCCGCGCAGCCGCGCGTCGCCCGGGCCGGGCGAGGCTGCGGCGCGAAAACCTTGCCGCTGCGCCACCTCGATGATCTCGTCGAGGAATGCTTCGTAACCGTGCCGCGGATCGGGATCGGCGGCGGCGTCTTCCTGGGCCGTAACGCGGTGAAACGGCGCCAGAAACATCGCGCCCGGCACTTCGCCGGCGTGACTCGCCGCCGGCTCAAACGCAAAATCGCCAGCATCGTCAGGCGCCGCGGTAATACGCACACCCTTCAGCACGGCGGGTTTGCGCCGCTCGTTTTCAGACGCATCGCTGGCGTAGGCGTCGCACGGATAGACCCGCTCGAGCGACGCCCGATCGTGGATGTTGGCGATGGGCATGTTGAGGTAACGGCCTCTGCGCGAGGCCCGTTCCTACGCCTCGGCCCACGTCTTTAGGGCCAAGCCGCCTCCGGCGGCAGCGACATCAGGATCGCTTCGACATTGCCGCCGGTGCGCAGACCAAAGCGGGTGCCGCGGTCGTAGAGCAGGTTGAATTCGACATAGCGGCCGCGGCGGATCAGCTGATGCCGCCGCTGCTCTTTCGTCCACGGCCGGTTCATCCGATCCTGGACGATCGCCGGGAACACCTGAAGAAAAGCCTCCCCGACGGAGCGCACAAAAGAGAAATCCCGGTCCCAATCGCCGCCATCGAGATAATCGAAGAAGATGCCGCCGGCGCCGCGCGGCTCGTCGCGATGCGGCAGGTAGAAATACTCGTCGCACCATTTCTTGAACCGGGCGTAAGCATCGGCTTCGTAGCCGGCGCAGGCCGCGGCGAGCGCGGCGTGAAACTGCTCGGCGGCCGCGG
>VAZR01000039.1 GCA_005888515.1 Alphaproteobacteria bacterium
GGTCATGCCGTAGACCGCGTCGCGCTCGGCGCGCGAGACCAGCCGTCCGACCATCGCATTGGCGGCCGGCAGCAGCCCGCCGATGAACAACCCGACCGCAAAGCGCTCGGCGGTGAAGATCCAGTAATTGTCGGTGAAGGCCTGCGGCAGGGTTGTCACAGTGCCGCCCGCGAGGCAGATCAAGAGGACGCGGCGGTAGCCGATACGGTCGCTGCGGTTGCCGAGAAACGGCGCCGAGATGACATTGGCGAGGCCGGTGATCGAAAAGGCGATGCCGGCGAGAGTCGCGAGGTTGGGCAGATTGCCGACCATCTCCTTGACGTAGAGGGTCACGATCGGCTGGACCGTGCGCACCCCGAACTGCGCCATCAGCAGCACGAAAAACAACGCCAGCAATGCCGGGGTCGTGATCAGCGCGAACAGGCTGCTGAAGGTGCCGCGCCGGCCGCTGCCGAGCACCGGCCGGCTGAACTCCTCGTGCACCGCGAACCAGACGAGCCCCATCGCCAGAAAGATCGTCGCCGAGGTCACGTAGAACGGCACCCGGTAGCTGCCGGTCATGTCGGCGAGGAGGCCGCCGATGATCGGTCCGACCAGCGAGCCGACCAGTTGGCCGGTCGAGAGCCAGCCCAAGGAATAGCCGAGCCGGTCCTCCGGCACCTGGCTCGCCACCAGCGCGATCGCGGCGCTGGAAAATCCGGCGAACACTCCCATCAGCGCGCGGAATGCGAAGAACTGCCACACATTGCCGGCGGCGCCCATCAGCGCGGTGAAGAGGCCGATCGCCAGGCTCGAGCGCAGCAGCATCAATTTGCGGCCATGGCGGTCGGCGACCTGCCCCCATAAGGGCGAGGCGAAGGCCGCGACCAGCGAAGTGATGCCGTTGAGCACCCCGGCCCAGATGGCGATCGCCGCCTCGCTCTCGACCCCGAGCACCGGCAGGAACAGCGGCATGATCGGGGTCAGCATCGAAAACGCGGCGGTCATCACAAACTGGATGCCGACCATGGCCCACAGCGTCTGCCGCCAATAGGCAGCCGCGCCGCCATGCGCCAGACCCTCGGCCGCGGGCGGTGCTGCGGGTTCCGCCGTATTGGGACCCCGATCAGTCATCGCATCGGCACGGGTACGCGGAGATCACGGTATGTGAGCCTCGCAACCGGCGCGCAGCTTCTGGTCTTCGACCTTGGCACATTGGGCTCGGTCATGCATGGCGTAGGCTAGGTTCTGAAAGCAGACATCCCGGAAAAAAACCGCGGAGCCTTCGTATGCGGGGATCGGACCGTCGTCGCGGATCTCGTCGCACAATGGCGGTTGCTGCTTCTCGACCGCGACTTCCCGCAAACAGGTGAACCGAGTGGTTCTGAATTCGATCGACCGGCAGAGTTTTTCGTCGTGGGTGCGATCGGCAAAGGCCTTCAGGCAATTGGACCGCTTCGTCACCTCGGCGAAGTCCCGGCACTGATCCGGTGTGGAGGGCGCGAGCACCGCTTGCGCGATGGCGGCAGACCCGAGAAAGGCTACCGCGACCGCGATCCCCGCCATCTTGACGGATCGGGATCCCGAGGTTGCGACAAAGCCGATTGCCGCAAAAATGACGACGGGAATACTCACATATGAGACGAAGATAAAGCCGACGCCGCACAGAGCGCCGGGCCGCGAGCTCAGAAAGCAGGGCAGCGTCGCGATCGCCTGGAGCAGAGACGGCGCGAACGCGACCACCGCGAAGCCCAGCCGGAAATCGGGCTGGGAACGCGGCAGCAGGACACAAACGGTAAGCAGAATGACCGCCAAATTCGCGGCCAGACCCCCGAGATAAAAATACGTTCCGAAGGAGCCGGTCGGATCCGCCAGTTGAAACACGTCGATCGCCGAGCGGAGCTGGTTGATGATTACAGCGGCTGCGATCAACGACGCGATGATCCCCAACGGGGCTATCCAGAAACGTCTCATGGTCACCTGTTGCGCCCCTCGCCGGCCTGAGCCGCCATTATTGGATCCTGCGTGGGCACCGTGCGTCCTTCGAGACGCACCCCTGCGGGGTGCTCCTCAGGATGAGGTAGGTTTGTGTGTGGCATTAAGGGCTTACCCTCATCCTGAGGAGCCGGCCCCTTCGAGACGCCGCCTGCGGCGGCTCCTCAGGATGAAGCCGGCGTCTCGAAGGACGTACCTCCCGCTGTCCGGTGTCAGCCACCATTGTAATGCAAGCAGTGCGCCGGCATCATCGGCGAGCGCGCAGGAGGACAGGCGATGAAATTCGGGATCTTTTACGAGCTGCAATTGCCGCGGCCGTGGCAGCCCGGCGGCGAATTGCAGCTCTATCAGAACGCGCTAGACCAGGTCGAACTGGCCGACCGGCTCGGCTACGACTACGCCTGGGAGGTCGAGCATCACTTTCTCGAAGAATATTCGCACTCGCCGGCCCCGGAGGTGTTTCTCGCCGCCGCCAGCCAGCGCACCAAGCGCATCCGCCTCGCCCACGGCATCATGCAATTGACGACGACCCACCCGGCGCGCTGCGCCGAGCGTATCGCCGCGCTCGACCTAGTCTCGAACGGCCGTGTCGAGTTCGGCACCGGCGAGAGCGCCAGCGTCACCGAATTGCAGCCCTTCGGGGTCGCGTTCGACGAGAAGCGAGCGATCTGGGAGGAGGCGATCCGCGCCATCATCCCGATGTTCGGAGAGGGCGGGGTCGAGCATCACGGCAAGTATTTCGACATGCCGCTGCGCAACGTCTTGCCGAAGCCGGTGCAGAAGCCGCATCCGCCGTTATGGGTCGCCTGCTCGCAGCTCGAGACGATCGAGATGGCCGGCCGCCGCGGGCTCGGTGCGCTCGCCTTCCAGTTCCTGTCGGCCGATGCGGCGCATGCCTGGGTGCACGCTTATTACAACGCCTTCACCAAGCGCCAGCAGAAGCTCGCCGATTACGTCACCAACCCCAATCTGGCGATCACCAGTTATTTCATGTGCGCCGAGACCGATGACGAGGCGCGGCGCCGCGCCGACGGCATCCCGTTCTTCCAGTTTGCGCTGCGCTTCTACGGCCAAAGCGCGATGCGCGAACGCCCGGCCCCCGGCACGGTCAATCTGTGGGACGAATACGAGAAATGGAAGCGCGCCAACCAGGAGGCGCATCAGCGCGCGTTATCGGGCGGGCTAATCGGGTCGCCCGAGACGCTGCGGCAGAAATTGCGCAAATTCGAGACTTCGAACATCGACTCGGTGATCCTCTTAAACCAGGCCGGCAAGAACACGCACGAGGATATCTGTGAGAGCCTCAAACTGTTCGCGCGCGAGGTCATGCCGGAATTCCACGCCCATATCCCCGAGCACGAGGAATGGAAGGCCAAGGTGCTGGCGCGCGAGATCGAGCTCGAAGAGATCGACACCCAACCGTTCCGCGACCGCTACGGCCCCAATTCGGTGCAGCTCACCCCGGCCCAAGCGGCAGAATAAAAAGTTTTATTCACAACGAGACAGCGAGGCAGTGAGATGCCGAGGGGCGGGCATCTCGCCGTCTCGCTGTTTCATTGTGAAATTCATTTCACGATCATGCCGGTGAAGACGTAGGCCTGCAGCATCACCAAAACGCCGACCAGGCAGGCCAGCACGATCGAGTGCCGGAAGACATAGCGCCGGATCGAGCCTTCGTGGCCGCTACGGCTCCAATTCGGTGCAGCTCACCCCGGCCCAGGCGGCGGAGTAATCTCACCGCTCCGTGAAGACATGCCGCTCTGAATCCGGCTTGTATTCGGGCCGCGAACGCCCGTAGTCTCGCGCGCAATTGGGCATCGTCGCTGCCTAAACTAAAGGGCAGCGAAATAAAACTTGGGGAGGATTCCATGCGGGACGAGTACGTCAAGCGGCCGGCAACCCGCCGCCGTGTGTTCCAGATCGGCGCGGTCGCCGGCGCCGCGATCGCGGCGCCGCGGATCCGCGATGCCAACGCCGCCGAGACGACGGTCTGGAAGGTTCAGACCTCCTGGCCGGCCGGCATCGGGCTCAATACGTTCAAGGAATGGTGCGGCACGATCAAGGAGAAAACCGGCGGCGAACTTGAGTTCAAACCCTTTGCCGCCAAGGAGGTTGTCGGCGATTTCGAGCTGATCGACGGCGTCAAGAACGGCGTCCTCGAAGCGATGAACTCGTTCACGCTGTACTGGGCCGGCAAAATCCCCGCCACCGCCTTTCTCTCGTCCTATCTGATGGGGCTGCGCTACCCGCATGAATGGGATGTGTTCTTCTTCAGCAATGGCGGGTTGCAGGCGGCGCGCGACGTGTTCGCCAAGCAGGGGCTGTATTATGTCGGCCGGATTCATCACGGCCCGAACATCATCCATTCGAAAAAGCCGATCCGCTCGATCGAGGATTTCAGGGATCTGAAATTGCGCGTTCCCGGCGGCATGATCGCCGAAGGGTTTGCGGCAATCGGCGCCAAGACGACCCTGCTGCCCGGCGGCGAGGTCTTCTCGGCGCTCGAAAAGGGTACGATCGAGGCGGCCGACTACACCGGCCCTGCGGTCAACTGGGATCTCGGCTTCCAGCAGGTCACAAAGTACATCTGGATGGGGCCGCGCGGGCTCGAATCGATCTATCAGCCGGTCGATCTGATGGATTTCTGCGTCGGCATGAACCACTGGAACAAGCTGTCGCGGCCTGGGGCAAGTTCGAGAAGGCCGGCACCGAGGTCAACCGCCTGCCGGTCGAGGATCTGGAGAAGTTTCAGCGCGCGGCGGTGCCGATCTGGTTCAAATGGGCCAACAAGGACAAGGACGCGGCGCGCATCTTCAAGCTCCAGCTCGACGTCATGCAGTCGCCGACCTTCGGCTACGTCGAGCCCGACATGTACAAGGGCCTGAAGATCGATCTCTGACCCGGACTCGCTTGGCGCTGTTCCATAGCTGTCCAGTTTAGGCTGAGCAGGACAGCTGACCGCGGAGTTTGCACCAAATTGCCATCGAAAAAATCGCCCCTTGACCGGGCTTGTCCCGGTCATCCACGACTTGAAGGCGTCCCGAACCGTGGCACGGAAGACGTGGATGCCCGGCACAAGGCCGGGCACGGGGTAGCTGAGGCTTGCAGACTTCCGGGCAGTTGGATGAGGGCGCCATACGGCAGCCTTCCCCGGCTGACCCGAACAAGGTGCGGCACGCATGCCTAGCCTCTATTTTGTGCTGCCGCATTGGCTGTACTGGGGGACGCTGATCGTCTTCCCGGAGATCGCCTGGTATCTGGTGGCGCGGCAGCGCCGCCTTGGCGAACCCAGAGGGCCATCGCTGTTTATTGCCTACCTGCTGTGGCTCTGCGCCGGGTTTTTCGGCCTCCACCGGTTTTATCTGAAGAGCCTGTGGGGTCTGGTCTTCATCCCGGTTTTTCTCGGCATTCTCTACGTCAATGGCGATATACGCGACGCGCGCGAGGATGTGTCGCGCACCCGCGCCGCGCTGGAAAGCGCGCAGCTCGAGACGCGGCGAGCGCAGCCGCTGCCCGGGGCCGAGCCGTCGCCGACGGCCGCCGAGCGGTTCACCAAGGCGCAGGCAGGCGAAACTCATGCCCGGGCCGATTTCAACGCGATGGTGGCCGAGCTCGGCACGGCTCGCACGCGGCCGCGCTTCCCGAAGTCGTGGTGCCCGATATCCCGCCGATCGGCACCGCCGAAGACCCGACCTTGGGCTTTCACACGCGGTTCACCGATGCGATCGAATGGGTCAATGTGCGGGTTGGCGAGTTTGTCGCCTATTGGGCGGTGCTCTCGGTCTTCGCCTATTACTACGAAGTGATCGCCCGCTTCGCCTTCAATTCGCCGACCAATTGGGTGCATGAGAGCATGTTCCTGATGTACGGCATGCAATACATGCTCGCCGGCGCCTACGCTTATCACGCCGACCAGCACGTGCGCGTCGATGTCATCTATGTGAAATTCTCGGCCCGCGGCAGAGCGATCGCCGACATCTTCACCTCGCTGTTCTTCTTCATTTTCGTCCTGACGCTGCTGTGGACCGGCAGCAAATTTGCCCTCGACGCGATCGGCAATTCGGAGGTGTCCTTCACCGAATGGGGTGTGCAGTACTGGCCGGTCAAGTTGATGATCCCGATCGGCGCGGCGCTGCTGGCATTGCAGGGCTTGGCAAGGCTGATCAAGGACATCGTGTTCGTGATGCAACCCCGCTCCCCCTCTCGCTTGGCGGCGTGAGCGATGGGCCTCGAGATCGACATTGCCTGGCTGACCGTCCTGCTGTTCGGCTCCCTCGCCGTGCTGTTGGGTTTGGGTCTGCCGATGGCGTTCTGCACCGGCAGCCTTGCCGTGATCTTTCTCTACGTGTTCGGCAGCGGCGCCATCCTGAACATGATGCCGGCGCGCATCTTCCCGTTCATGACGGATTATCAGCTATCCGCCGTGCCGCTTTTTATCTTCATGGCGGCAATGCTGGAGAAGGCCGGGATCATCGAGGAGCTGTTCGACGCGGTCTATAAATGGCTTGGCGCAGTCAAGGGCGGGCTCGCCGCCGCGACGATCCTCGCCTGCACGGCGCTGGCCGCGATGGTCGGGGTGGTCGGCGCCACCGAGGTGACGATGGGCATGATCGCGCTGCCAGCGATGCTGCGGCGCGGCTACGACCAGAAGCTGGCCTGCGGCTCCCTGTTGGCCGGCGGTACGCTCGGTATCCTGATCCCGCCCTCGGTGATGGCCATCGTCTACGCGGTGGTCGCGCAGCAATCGCTCGGCGAATTGCTGGTCGGCTCGATCTTTCCCGGATTGTTGCTGTCGGGGCTCTACGTCACCTACGTCCTGGTGCGCTGCTACATCAACCCGCGGCTCGGCCCCGCCTTGTTGCCGGAGGAGCGGGTCAGCGGGCGCGAGAAATTGCGGCTGCTCAAGAATACGATCGCACCGATCTTTCTGATCCTGTTGGTGCTGGGGATCATCTTCGTCGGCATCGCAACACCGGTGGAGGCGGCCGGGATCGGCACCTTTGGCGCCCTGTTCGTATCGGCATTGCATCGCCGGCTGACCTGGCCGGCAATCCAGGAAGCTGCACTCGCGACGCTCAAGGCGACCGCGATGGTGATGTGGATTTTCTTCGGCGCGACGATGTTCGTCGGGTTTTTCATCGTCAAGGGCGGCCAGACCTTTGTCGCCGAGTCGATCCTCGGCATCGGCTTGGCGCCCTACGGCGTGTTGCTGCTGATGATGGTGATCCTCTTCGTGCTCGGCATGTTTCTCGATTGGGTCGGCATCCTGCTCTTAACCGTGCCGATCTTCCTGCCGATCATGAAAAGCTTCACCTGGGGCGGGTTGCTCGGTTTCGGCGGGGTGCGGCCGGAGGATGTGCCGTTGTGGTACGGCGTCATTTTCATGGTCAACATGCAGATGGCGTTTCTCAGTCCTCCTTTCGGCTATTCGCTGTTCTATTTGAAGAGCGTCGCGCCGCCCGAGGTCAGCATGGCGACGATCTTCCGCGCCTCGGTCAATTTCATGGCCCTGCAATGGCTCGGTGTCGGGCTGTGCATCGTATTTCCGCAAATCGTCACCTGGCTGCCCAGCCTGATCTACACCCATTAGAAAAACGCTTTACCGCAGAGGACGCGGAGGATAACGCGGAGGACGCAGGGCGAACATTTCTCTGCGTATCTCTGCGTCCTCCGCGGTAAAGCATTTCTTTCGGAGCATTCAATGGCAGAAGCTTTGCCGGCCCTGAGCCTTGTCGCCGTGCCGGGGCGGCGGCGGATCACCCTCGATCTGGCGCGCGAGGCCGAGCGGCGCGGCTTCTCGGGCATCTACGTACCGAGCATCTTCGGCACCGCGATCTCGCCGATCTACGCCCGCACGGTCGAGGATTTCGCGCAGAGCGCCGCCTATGTCCACGAGCTCGCCGGCGGACGCTTTCGCTTTGGCATCGGCGTCGCGCATGCGCCGAGCCATATCCGCATGGGCGTGACCCCCGGCAAGCCGCTCGCCGACATCCGCGCCTTTGTCGCGAAGTTCCGCTCCTATGACGGGCTGGGAGCCTTGCCGCCGATCATTCTCGCGGCGTTGCGCAAACGCATGGTGGCGCTGGCCGGCGAGATCGCCGAGGGGCTGGTCTTCGCCAATGGCAGCCGCTCGCACATGGCCGAGTCGCTCTCCGCGCTGCCGGCCGGGAAGCGCGCCGATCCTGGGTTTCTCGTCGCCAACATGATCCCGACCTGCATCTCGGACGATGTCGAGGCCGCGAAAGCGGTCAACCGCCGCACGCTGACCCGCTACACGCTGTTGCCGAACTACCGCAACTACTGGAAGGAGGCCGGCTATAGCGAGGAGATGAGCGCGATCGAAGCCGCCGCCGCTGCCGGGCGCGAAGCCGAGATCCCGAGCCTGATGAGCGACCGCTGGCTCGCCGATGCGACATTGTTCGGCCGGGCCGCGCGGGTGCGCGAAGGGGTGGAGGCGTGGCGCGCCGCCGGGATCACGGCGCCGATTCTCGTGCCGTCCTCCGCCTCGGGCAACCAGCTGAAGGCGGTCGAGGAGATCTTCGCCGCGCTGATGATGCCCGACTATGCCAATCAGGACATCTCCGAGGAGCGCGCCTGAGCGCAATCCGGCGCGGGCGGAGCAGGGCGGGGCAGGGCGGATACCGCAGCATTTTCCGCGGTCACCGGTCGTGACGTCACGACGCACGATCGGCATATTAAATAATTCTTCACCGTATTTGCCGAATCGTGCCTCCTTCTCGCGACGGTACAGCATCGATTCGCCCCTCTCAGGGTAAAGGCTGGTCGGAAAACAGTAGTTGACGATATAGGCTGTCGCCGGCAGAGGCTAATGTTTAAGTGAGACTTTGGCATTTAACTGATACTCGTGGCATTTAATCTCCCCAAGTTGAGCCGACTGGCCTATTTTTGGCTGTTGGTCGGCGAATGCTGTGGCCAACGGTCGCGGGGCGCGATGACCGGGCGCCTGTGGAAATGACGGGGTGTTGGTGGGGGACTTCATGATTGAGAACACTTTGGCTCGTTACGTCGGGAGTTCCCGACCGGGATCGATCGGGCGGCGCGTCTCCGGTGCGGTTCTGCTCGCCTGGATCGCGGTGCTTATGGCGCCGGCGGTCAATGCGGCCGAGCCGGCGCGCGACAACGTCGCCGACCGCCTCAACCATCAGCAAACAGCCGTGGCGGCGGTACCCGCGGTGCATTACGCACAACCCGGCGCCGTGGCCGAGGAGGTCGGGATCCTGTTCTTGCGCAGCGATGGCGGCGACCCGCAGCAGCTTCGCCTCGATGACCGGCTCAATCTGATCTTTATTGCGCGGCGTAATGGCGAAGGACGCGCCTATTTGAATGGCCGCGAGGTCGAGATCAACCCGGCCCTGAAGGAGAGCGCGGCGCAAATCGCCATTGCCCAGCTCGGCGAGGCGCGCGGCGGCGAGATCCCGGCGGCACAGCTGCCGGCGGCGGCCCAGGAAGCGCTGCGCCAATTCCAGGGGAGCGGCGCCGCGCCCCGCATCCTGTTTTCGCACGCGACCAGCCGCAAAGACACCGGCTGGGTTTCCGACAAGCGCGCGGCCAAGATCCTCGCGATGGAAATCTCGGCTGCCGCCCAGCACGATCTCGTCGCGCTGGTGAAGACGGCGATGCAGATGTTCGGGCTCAAATCCGACGCGTGCGACAACTCCCTGGATTCCCGCTGCGATCAGCCCGGGGTTCGCGAGGCCTTCGCCCAGATCAAGCGCGAGGAAGCGCTGCAGCGCACCGCCGCCCGGTTCTGAGCGCGCTCACTCCATCCGCCCCACTGGGCGCGGGCCCCGGTTTCAGGGGCGGCGCCCGTGGTTCCGACAACTGACAAGTCCGCAGGATTCGGTCAAGGCTCTGAGCTTGCTCGATTTTCGGCACGATAACAGCGGAATTAACAGACGAGATAACAGCGGCTGAACAGCGAGATAACACGGCGCACCGGCGTGGCGGCGTCAGGATAGCTTGATGCCGATCGAGGGTGTTCGTCCCAGGCCGAAATGCAGATGCCCAGCGCGGGGCTGGGCACGGTGCAACCGATCAATCCGGATTGTGCCTAACC
>VAZR01000025.1 GCA_005888515.1 Alphaproteobacteria bacterium
GACGACCTCCAGCGCTTCCAGCATATCGGGAACCAGCGCCAGAGCCGGCGTATAGGCGACCAGGCGCGAATAGCCGTAGACCACCATCAGCCGGGTGTCTTTCGGGCTCGCCATCAGCATGCGAAGATCGCCGCCCGGCCGGCCGATCGTCTCGAGCTCGGCGAGCGCCGGCTCGCGCGGCACGCGCTGAGTGATCGGCGGTAACGCGCCCTTCGCCACCTGGTCTTGAAACATCGGCGTTTCCAGCAACGCCGCCCGCCCTGGCAGAGGCATCAGAAGGACGGCTAAGACCAAGAGGACGCCGATAAATCCCTCTCCCGCACCGCGGGAGAGGGGGGACCCGGCGCGGCAGCGCCGGGTGGGTGAGGGCATGACCGGCGGCGCGACCCTCACCCGCCTTCGGGCTTCGTCCTCAGGCACCCTCTCCCGCATCGCGGGAGAGGGATAGTTGCGTCCAGCGCTTTCGATAGTCATCGCATCTCACCCTGGGGCGGCAACGCGCACTTCACGGCGTATGGCCGACGCCGGCTGCGTCGTCGCCTCGACAAAATGCGAGGGCTCGATCTCGAACAGTTCCAAGGGTGCTCCCTCGTGGCGGCGGAACGGCTCCGGCCAGGCCCCGGGATCGGAGGCGCGCCCCTCCATCAGCTGCTCGAAATCGAGCCGATGCGATGGGTCGGGCGCCGGCACCGCCGCCAGCAAGGCCTGCGTGTAGGGATGGCCGGGGTTGCGGAACAAGACGCCGCGCGGCGCCACCTCGACGATGCGGCCGGCGCACATCACCGCGATGCGGTCGGCGATGTAATCGACGACCGCCAGATTGTGCGAAATGAACAGATAGGTCAGCCCGAGCTTTTTCTGCAGATCCATCAGCAAGTTGAGAATCTGCGCCTGGATCGACACGTCGAGCGCCGATACCGGCTCGTCGCAGATCACCAGCTCCGGTCGCAGCGCGAGCGCGCGGGCGATGCCGATGCGCTGCCGCTGCCCGCCGGAGAAGCTGTGCGGATAACGCCGCATATGACGCGGGTCGAGGCCGACCAGCGTGACCAGCTCGGCGACCATCTCGCGCCGCGACTGCGCGTCGCCCAAACCGTGAATCACCAATGGCTCGGCGATGATGTCATAGACCGTCATCCGCGGGTTCAGGGAGCCGAACGGGTCCTGGAAAATGGGTTCCGGGCTCGCCGCTGCGCGGCGCCCCCGAATGACCCGTTTTCTTGCGCTAGGAGCGCTGGCGGGTATCGCAGTGTGGCTGCTTCCGCGGGCGGCGACAGCGGCGTTGCTGGAAACGCCGATGTTTCAAGACCAGGTGGCGAAGGGCGCGTTACCGCAGATCACTCAGCGCGTGCCGCGCGAGCCGGCACTCGCCGAGCTGGAGACGATCGGTCGGCGCGGTCGCCTGCGCCGGCCAGGGCGGCAATTGCGCCATCAGATGCGGCGCCTCGCCGGGCGGGATCTCGCGGATCGGCACCAGCCGCTCGCCGGCTTTCATGTCAAAGCGCGGTACCGCGCGAAGCAGCGCCCGCAGATAAGGGTGAGAGGCGCGCTGAAAGATATCGTCGAGCGTGCCGCTTTCCATGATCTCGCCCTGATACATCACGACGATTTCCTCGGCGATGTTGGCGACGACGCCGAGGTCATGGGTGATCAGCAGCACGGCCATGCCGAGCTCGCCTTGCAATTCGACGATCAGCTTCAGGATCTGCGCCTGGATCGTCACATCGAGGGCGGTCGTCGGCTCGTCGGCGATCAGCAATGCCGGGCGGCACACCAGCGCCATCGCGATCATCGCCCGCTGCCGCAACCCGCCCGACATCTCGAAGGCATAGCTGCGCCAGGCGCGCTCCGGGTCCGGGAAGCCGACCAGGCGCAGCATCTGGATCGTCAGCTCCTTCGCCTCGGCGGCGGTGACGGCGCGATGTAATTTCAGCGCCTCGCCGACCTGGTCGCCGATCGTGTGCAAGGGCGACAGCGAGCTCATCGGCTCCTGAAAGATGATCGAGATCCGCCCGCCGCGGATCGCCCGCATCGCCTGGCCGTCGGCCGGCAATTGCGCGAGGTTGACGACCTCGCCGTCACCGCGTGGATCCTCGAACAAAATCCTGCCTCGGGTAATCGCGCCGTTGCGCGGCAGGATGCGCAGAACACTCTGGCTGACCACCGATTTGCCCGAGCCGGATTCGCCGACCAGCGCGACGGTGGCGGCCGGCGGTATGCGGAAACTGACTCCTTTGACGGCGTCAAGGAACCCGCCCGGTGTCGCAAAGCGGACATGCAGATCCTCGACGCGGAGCAGATCGCTCATCGCGTCGGCTCGGGTTCGGGCACGTAGATGCCGAGCGCTTGCAGATTGGCCCAGGTCGCCTCGTTCAGGGCAAGCCCGCGCGCCGAGGCCACCGCTGCGGCGCGGCGGACCACCTGATCGAAGCCCTCGATGCGGCTGTCGAGCCTGACCTTCGCGCCGCCGGCGCCGAGATCGAGCTGCATCCAGCCGGGCCCGCAATTCGGTGTCGGTCATTTCGACGCTTGTCCCGTGCCGCAGCGCGGTGCGCAAGCCAAAAGCCCCGAAGATTGCCGCAAAGCCGCCTAATATGCTCGCCGCGACGGTACCGACCGGCAGGGTGACGAACAGCACCCCGACCGGCACAAGCCCGGCCGCGGCGCGTAGATAATCGCCGACCATCGCCGAGGCGGGATAGGCATGCCGGGTCCTGTCGGCGACATCTTCGGCCGGCATCATCGTCTCAGCAACTCTGCGGCGCTGACCCAGCGCGCCGCTGCGTGACGATCGACGGTGGCCAATAGCCGGTCGAGAAAACCCGCCGTCGCACGATCCATCACGAGGTGATGCGTCAGAATGCCGGTGGCCATCGCGCGCTCCGCCGCACCGAGCCGGCGCGCCCGCAAATGTCCGATGAGACCGCTGAGTGCCGCCACCGTGCCGACGAAACCGCGATCCCGTTTCCAGGCGACCAGATCGACATGCACATCGATCGCGGCGACGCCAGGCGGCACGGCCGCGGCTTTGGGCGATGCCATCGCCGAGAGGCCGGCAACACCGGCTTTTGTTAGTAACGGTGCGAACTCGGCGGCAAAGCGGTTCCACGGCGGCACCAGCACCGGCAGGGCCTGCGGACCGAAGCATGCCGCGAGCCGCTCTCGGCCGGCGGCCAGTTCGGCCTCGACCGCGGCCGCATTTCGGGTCGCCGGAAACTCGCTCTTCTTCGCCCCGGCGATGGCATGATTTGCGTGCCGCCAGCCGTGCTGCAACACCGCGACCTGCGGCATCGATTGCAGAAAGCCGGGCAAATCGGCATGGATCTCGGCCGGGATCACGGCCAGCCCCAAAGGCACATCGCCGGCCAGCCGCAGCAATGAATTCAGCTCGCGCGTCGCGGCGACCGCGTCGTCGTCGCGCCACCACAGGCTCGCTACCTGCCCGGTCTCTCCCCAGCGATCGAGCTCGGCAACCAGATCGGGCCATTCGGCGGTCACAGCCGCAGTGCCGCGCGGCAAAACACTCATTGGCCGATCATAACCGTGCCCATTCCGGCGGCAAGATCCCCGGCGGGATAGCCCTCGATCAGACCCGCGATCAACCGCGCCGAATTGGCCGCCCCGTCGAGGTTCACTGTGATCGGCGCCGGCTTGCGCGCTGCGGCGCGCTCGATCGCCGCCGCCAAGCTCTGCGGCGACAACTCGCTTTCGCGCACCAGCTCGGCAGCGCCGAGCGCCTGCAGCCGCTCGGCCCGCATCAGCTGCTCGGTCTCGCGCTCGGCGGCGAACGGCACCAGCACCGCGCGGGCCCGCGCCGCGAGGATATCGAGGACGGTGTTGTAGCCGGCCTGGCTGACCGAGACTCGGCAATGCCGCAGCAGGCCCGCGAGATCCGGCCGAAATCGCTCGATCGTGACACCCGCCGGAGCGGATCGGCGCAGTGCCGCAACTTCGCTTTCGGGGAGGTTGGTGCCGGTCAGCAGACGCCACGGGAGATCAGCCAGGCATCCCTCACGGCGCGCCGTCAACGCGGCGTCGAGCAACGCCCGGCCAGCGGCGCCACCGCCCGCCGATACGATGACCTCGCCACGCGTCACCGGTTCCCCCACCTCACCCCAACCCTCTCCGCCCCGGAGGGCGGAGAGGGAGTATTCCGGAGAACCTGCAGCGAATTGCCCTCTCCGCCCTTCAGGGGGGAGAGGGAGGGGCCCCGTCGCGTCAGCGATCGGGAGGGTGAGGTGGGGAGGTGAGACGTAGCCGGTATAGATCAGCCGGTCGGCGATCTGCGGCGCCGTCGGGAAGCTCGCCTCGAACCGGATCAGCGCGGGGTCGCCATGCACCAGCACCGCGTCGAAATCCCGGCGCACCCGTGCGACGGTCTCGCGGTGTCGTGCAGGGTCCTCGCGCATCACGACGATGTCGCGCACCGAGCAGATCAGGCATGGCCGCGGCTCGCTTGTGCGCACCGCTTCGATCAGCGGGTCCAGCTCGAAGCGGAAGGCGCGCCGGGCAAACGGGAAACCTTCGATGATGACCGCATCCGGCTCCGCCGTCGCGAACGCCGCCAGCAGATCGGCGCGGCGTTTTTCACGCAGCGCATCGTCGAGTGGCCGGCCGGCGCCGTCGATCAACTCGAACCGCGCGTCGCGCGCCCGTACCGGGGCGAGCTGCACGAATTTTATCGATGGGTCCGCCGGCAATTCGGTGATTGGCGGGCCGCCGCACACCAGCGTGACGTCGATCCCGTCGCGAGCGAGCGCGTTGGCGATACGCAGCGAGCGCTGCAGGTGTCCGATCCCAAGCAGGTATTGCACATGGAACAGAACCGAGCGGCTCACATCGGCTCCAATGGCAGATTGAGCCGCGCGACGACCGGCCGTCCGGCCGCGTCAAGGCGAAACAGATGTGCCGCCGACCACGACAGGCGATGGGGCGGCTTATCGCGCATGTCCCAGCCGGTGGCGAGCGACAGCACCGCGCGGATCACGCCCTTATGGGTGATTGCTGCGGTCGGCTTCCCCGACCGCGCGATCCCGGCGAGCAAGGGCATGATGCGCGCCTGCACCTCGCGCGGGCTCTCGCCGCCGGGCGGGCGGAGATCGAGCCCCGCCGCCTCGGCCATCGCCATTTCGGTGCCGAGCCGCGCGCGCAACCCCGCGAGAGTTTGACCTTCCCACGCGCCCCAACCCATCTCGGCGAGCCTCGGCTCGATCACCGGCTCGATGCCGAGCCGATGCGCGGTGTCGACGGCGCGGCGCAGCGGGCTGCTCAGCCACAAAAAGCCGTTCAGCTCGGCCGGGACCCGCCATTCCGGCGCCGTTTCCATCAGGAGCGGCAGGTCTTCGCGGCCTTGCAGCCGTCCCGCCGCGTTCCACTCGGTCGGCATATGCCGGACCAGCGCGAGGAGCGTCATGCGGCTCGCCTCCGGCCGAGGCTGTCGATCAGCCCGGCAAGGCGGGCGGCGGCAACCGGCAGATCGTGCTCGCGCCGCACCTTCTGCTGCGCCGCGATCCCCATAGCGGTGCGCGCCGCAGGATCGATGATCAGACGGCGCGTGGTGGCTGCGAACGCATCGGCGTCGCCCACCGGCACCAGTAGCCCGGTTACGCCGGATACGACGATGTCGCCGACCCCGCCGCTGGCGCCGGCAATCACCGGCAAGCCCGCTGCCTGCGCTTCGAGCAGCGCCATCCCGAACGCCTCGTTGATCGCCGGCCAAACACAGAGATCGGCATTTGCGAGGGCGTCCGCGACGGCAGCGTCATCGAGCGCGCCCCGGTACGTAATGCGCGTGCCGATCGGCGCGAGAGCCTGCTCGATCTCGCCGCGGGCCGGCCCATCGCCGACGATTTCGAGCGACCACGGCAGGTCGAGCAACTGCGCCAATGCCGCGCCGAGCACCCGGTAGGAGGCCAGCTTGTCACCGGGCCGCATCATCGCCACCGCGATCAGCCGCGGCGATTCGGACGAGTACGGCTGCCGAACTGGGTACGCCGCTGCGTCCAAGAACGGCGGCAGCGCAAACCAGCCGCGGGGATCTCTCAGCAGCGACGCAACGCCCTCGCGGTCGGCCGAGTTGAGGCCGATCACCGCATCAGCCTGACGCAGCGCCCGTTCGACGGCTCGGTGGGCGCTCGCCCATGCTCCGCTCGCGCGCTTTGCCGCGTACGATGCCTCGGCGATCACATACGGAATGCCGAGCGCCGCACTCACGGCGGGGCCGAGCCAATCCGGCGCCTTGTAGTAGAGGTGGTAGGTGAACCATAGCTCTGGCGCGTGCTCCGGTGTCGACCGCCACTGCCGCAGCAGCCGTTCAGTCGTCCGCTGCGCGAGCGCGGCAAGCCCCGCCTGGTGTCCAGCGACCCCCTGATTGTCGAAGCTGCGCAATCGCGAGGCGACAAACGGCTGATGCCCGGCCCGCCGCAGCGCCTCCAGGAACAGCCGCGCGATGCGCCGGTCGCCCGACGGGATCGGATGGCCGGGCGGCTTCAGCGGCGCGTAAAACGCGACCCGCATGGAGAGGAGGCGCCGTACTAGACCCTCTCCCGCACCGCGGGAGAGGGAGGGGCCCACGCCGGAGGCGTGGGAGGGTGAGGGTGCCGCTGACCAAAGACCCTCACCCGGCCTCGCGCTCTGCGCTCGGCCACCCTCTCCCGCGGTGCGGGAGAGGGGCTGATGTCGCTGGGTGGAGCCGCCTCGGCCGTCG
>VAZR01000026.1 GCA_005888515.1 Alphaproteobacteria bacterium
GCCACTCGAGGATCGGATTACATCGGGGTTCATTTGGCAAATCGGGCGTCGTATCGATGAAGGGTACGCCGTAGTACCGGGCGCTGAACATTCCCGCCGGATCGTGCCGCCAATTCGACGTCAATACGGCCTGCGCGTCAGCAAGGTCGAGCAAGCGGCCGAGGCGTTTCAATAAAACCGGATCGACGATAAACGGAAACTTACGAGGGTTCGGCGTCTGCTTGCAGTTGAGGACGCCGTCAATATCCAGAAAAACGACTTTCATCCGTGAGCAGACTTTGTCATATCCGAATATTCCCGTTCAGTCCCACGTCGCCAGAATGGCATGGATCCCGCAGTGCACTATGCTACGTACATACGTGCTGCCGTGCGCGTCCGTTCCTCGGATTCGATCCGCGGTGTCGCCGGTAATGGCTGCCGCGAGCCGGTGATCCGGGCGTCGTCGTCCTCCCCCGACTCGGCTGCCCCGCAGCAGGTCGCGGGAGGGCCACACCGGCGCGACTTCCGCTGCACCATGAAATTCGGCCCAGGATCGGCTGTCGGCCCTCAATTGATCGACACAACCGGGAAGGCTGGGACGGCCGATAGGTTCTTCAACCGCTTGGTGGGGAATGAATTCCGCACAAGCGAGGCCGTTTCACTGATGACGGAGGGGCGCCCTTGAAGGACATCGCCCCGCTGAATTCAGGAGGTTACGCATGCAAGCTAAAACGATCGCAGCAGCAGCTTTCGGCGTCGCCGTGCTGGGCTGGTCATTGGCACCGGCCAACGCGGCCACTTGCGTCAGGCACTCCGTGTTTGACCAGGCGGGCGGGCACCGCACGCTGATCAGCAGCGAGACGCGATGCGGCGTCGCCCCGCGCGTTGTGCACCGGGCGCCCCGGACTGTCCGCACCACCAGGACCGTTACCGACGATTATTACGTCACGACCTCGCGGCCCTACACGACCGTCAGGCGCGAGTACTACTCGGTGCCGGTGACGAGCGAGTTTGACGAGGAGATCTATTCCGGCTCGTCGATGCCCGCACCGCGCTCGTTCTGGTGGGGCGGCTATTAAGCCCCTGATCGCGGTCGGGCCGAGAGGCTGCTGGCCGCGGCTCCGTCGAGTGCTGCGCTGTTATGAGCGCAGCACCTCGCCGGGGGTGGCGCCGGTGGCGCGGTCTTCCGCATAAACGGTCGTGCCATTGACGATCGTGTATTCGACCCCGCGCGACGGCATGACCATGCGCTTGGCGCCGCCCGGCAGATCGAAACGGCGCTCGCCGCGGCTCGCCGAATCGATCCTCTCCGGGTCGAAGATCGCGAGATCGGCGGCGTTACCGACTGCCAGCCGACCGCGTCCCTTGATGCCGAACAGATCGGCCGGCTGTGCGGTCAACCGCGCGACTGCTTGTTCCAATGTCATGATCTGGCGCTCGCGCACCCAGGTACCGAGCAGGTAGGTCGGATAACCGGCGTCGCACAGCATATCGACATGCGCGCCGCCATCGCCGAGCGCGATCAGCACCCGAGGATCGACCAGGTTTTCCTTTACCAGATCGATATTCACATTGAACTGCGCCAGCACGAATTCGATGTCGAGATCGTCCTCGACGGTCAGATCGAGGAAAGTGTCGATTGCGTCCGTGCCGCGCTCCGTCGCGATGTCGCCGACGGTGCGGCCCTCGTAACGCTTCAGCTCGGGCTTGTGCGCCTCGTGCACGGTCAGCCGGGTCCAGTCGATGCCGCCCTTCAACTCGGCGCGAAACGCGTTGCGGAACGTCGGGTCGGCGTAGACGGCGCGCTGCGCCGCTTTTGACTTGTCGGCGAATACCCGGCTCCAGCATGGAAAGGCAGCGAAGGAGAACGGATTGCGCATGTTGATGTCGCGGGTCAAGGCGAGCGGCGAGGTCTGCGGCACCGCGCCGGGATAGCCGCTCGCGCGGCGGCGCGTCTCGGGGCAAGCCTCGGGCAGATCGTCGCGTTGAAACAAGGCGAGGAAGGTCACCTTGCGGCCGCTTTCCGCAAGCAGTAACGCGAGCAGTTCTTCCTCCTCATCGGTCAGTACCCCGACCTTTTGTGTCAACGCAATTTCGATTGCGCCTTTGCCGGCTTCTTTGAGGGCGGAACGCGCCGGCATCTACGGCATCGCGGATCAAGCGCTTGATGGCGACCGTCTCCTCGGCCGTGGCGCCGCGCTCCATCGAGGCTTCGCCCATGACCCAATGGCGAAACGGGGTTAATGGCGCGAGAAAACCGAGATTGAGCGCCGCGCCGCGCTTCGCCGCCGCATCGAGGAATTCGGGGAAGCTCTGCCAATCCCAGGTGATCCCACGCTCCAATACCTCGAATGGAATAGCCTCGACATTGACGAGATCGCGGGTCGCGATGTCGCGCGCCTCGGGCCGGCACGGCGCGATGCCTACGCCGCAATTGCCCATGACCACCGAGGTCACGCCGTGCCACAGCGACGGCGAGATCGCCGGGTCCCAGCAGATCTGCGCGTCATAATGGGTGTGCGGGTCGATAAAGCCGGGCGCGACGACGCAGCCGGCCGCATCGATGACCTTGCTTGCGCCGTCCTTCACCTTGCCGATCTCGGCGATCTTGCCGTCCGCGACCGCGACATCGGCCTGACGCCGCGGCGCCCCCGTGCCGTCGATCACCGTGCCGTTCTTGATCAGCAAATCATACATTGCAGGGGCTCCCTAAGCTTGTTCTCGACGGTAAGGCGCGCTCGCGGCGCTGTCGATTGCCAAGAACGCAGGGACGGCCTGCGAGGAGGAGTCAGCCATCGGCCGGCGCCGGTGCGACAGCCAGGGGCCGTCGCCCGACAGTACGCCCCCAGCGCAGTGCCCATTTCTCGATGCCGTGCCAGGACAGCCACGCCATCGGCAGCGCGAGTCCCAGCGACCCGAAAAACACTTCCCACCACGCGGCCCGGCCGCCCGACAGCCACATGACCAGCTGTTCGGCCGGCCAGCCGTAGATGTAGAGGCCATAGGAGAGGTCGCCGCAATAGCGCGCGTAGTCGAGCCAAGGGTCGTAGCGTCGGGCGAACCAGATCGCGAGATAGGCCCCGGCCAGCGGAAACAGCATGATCAAATGGCCGATGCGGACGAAGACCACTAACGCAACGAATGCGACCAGTGCGCCGCGCCAATCGAACGGGATCCGGTCGCGCAGAAAGTGCAATGCCATCCCGGCGCCGAAGAAGCCGAGAAACCAGGCCCATTCGCCAAGATCGCCGAGCGGCGTCAGTTCATGCTCGAAATACACCGCGGCGATGCCGAGCGCGGTCAGCACGAGACAGGTCGACAGCCGCAACAGCCGCGCCATCCCGAGCATGACGACCATCACATACATCATGACTTCGTAACGCAGCGTCCACAGCGAGCCGTTGATGTGCAGCCCCACCGCATTGTCGGCGAACAGCACCCCCGGCAACGCCAGCGGGCCCGGGTTGAGGGTCAATGTCTTCGCAAAAAAGTCGCGCAACTCGGGGCCGGCGAAATAACCCGGCCCCGGAAGCGTGGTGACCAGCGGTCCGATGACAAACGCGCACAGCAAGACATTAACCACCAGGCCCGGATAGATGCGCACCCCGCGCCGCAGCGCGAAGCGGCCGGGCAGGGGAGTGCGGCACCAGCTCTCGGTAACCAGATAGCCGCTGATCACGAAAAACACGAAAACGCCGATGAGGCCGAGAATGCACTGGTTGCCGTTCAGCCAAGCGAAGGGCTCGTTGGCCTCGCTGCCCTCGGCGATCAGGAACGAGTGGGAGAACACCACCGACAGCGCCGCGATCAGGCGCAGCGCGTCGAAATTGTTGCGTCGATGGCCGGGATCGGAAGCGGGCATGACGGGCTCGACTATCACTCGATCTACAACCGAGACATTGTAGGCCGCAGAGAGAACGCGGCTGAAGCCGTCTGCATTCATCCAAAAATTAACTGCGTCAGGCGCGTCTCCGGCATGAACGGGGCTGAATGCCCCGCCGCGAGGCCAGACGCGGTCAGCCTGCTGCGGCGCGCATGACTTCCTCGGTTTGCGGTTGCGCCACGCTGGCCACCAGTTGCGAGCGATCGGCCGGGGAGGCGTTTTCGGCACTCACAATATCCCATTGCCGCAGCAGCCTATCGTAGTGAAAGTGTATCGCGCAAAAGATGCAGTAGACGCGCAAGAGTCTGATATTCGGGCGCCGCTTGGCGATATTCCATAGGCGCCTGCGGTATCGCCGCCGCAGCGCCCGGTCGGGCACGCGACGCATCAATTGCGCGACCAGATAGGCCGTCTCGACGGCGGCCCGAATTCTCTGTTTCAGCCAACGCCAGCGGTGACGGCGCAGATAGTGGGTTCTTCCCGGTGCCGGCAGCCAGCCCGTTTCCAGACACATCGCGTCCATACGCGCAAAAAAGGCGTCGGCGCCATACAGCGCGCGCATCAGTTGAAAGTAACCGTCGAACAACGCCTGTTGGGTCATGCGCAGCGGGATCACATTGGTGGCGACGGCCGTGCTGTGGGTGGTAATCTCGGTGAAATCGGCAAGCCTTCCGTCCTTTTGCAGCCGTTTGAAGAGCGGCGTCTGCGGGATCGCGGCGAGCACGTTTATCATCGCCAACGCAATCCGCGACTCCGAAATGAACTCACGCTGGGCTGCGAAAACGCTCGCGTCGTCGCTGTCGAATCCGACGATCATTCCGCAGGTGACCATGAGACCGGCCGCTTGGATGCGGTGCACCTTTTCCAGAGCGGTACCGCTGCGATCGGTCAGGTTCTGGATTTTTTTGGTTTCGCGCAGTGCGTCCTCGTTTGGCGATTCGATGCCGACGAATACGGTGTCGATGTTCGCCTTCACCATCAGCTGCATCAGCTCCTCGTCTTCGGCGAGGTCGATCGATGCTTCGGTCATGAAGCTCAGCGGATAGCCCTTCGCCTCCTGCCAGACGATAATGTCGCGCAGAATGGCTTTGATCGCCTTCTTGTTGCCGATCAGATTGTCATCGACGATGAAGGCATCGTGCACCCCGGCCGCGACGAGGCCGTCCATCTCTGCAAGCACCTGTGCGATGGTCTTGACCCGCGGCCGGCGCCCGAAGACCACAATGATATCGCAGAATTCGCACGTGAAGGGGCAGCCGCGCGAAACCTGCAAGCTGCCGTACAGATACTTGTCCATCGGCAGCAAGTCCCACCGCGGCGGCGGCACGGTCGCCATGTCCGTCTTGTCGGCTTGCTCGTAGCGGAATTGATGATCGCACTGCCTCCACTCGGCCAGGAAGCGCGGCCAGGTTTCCTCCGCCTCGCCGATGAAGATCACATCGACCCGACCGCCGAGATCCTCCGGGGCCGCCGTAACCCAGGGCCCACCGAGGACATTCTCGTCGATGATCGAAACGGTGTGCTCTGCCGGGGTAAGCGCGGCAATCAACGCGAGGTGCAGCGGTGGCACGATAACGCTCTTGCGAAAGAACGGCAGGGCATAGTCCATGCCCCAATAGGTCGGATGGAATCGGGGATTGATCAGAACGATCTCGGCCATGCAATCTCCGTCGTCTTATCGGGCCGCCGCGCTACTGTATGACCGGGGGTAAGCCGGGAGCAATCCGGCCGAGTTATTCGCGGGATCGTCATACGCCCGCTGAGCCGGCGGCGCGCGGCTCGACCCGCATCAGGATCCCGCGTTTCGGGCGCAAGGTGGACCAGGCGGTCGGCTCGATCGTCTGTCCAGGCACCAGACGGAAACGCAGCCGCTGGGCAATGACGGCCATCGCAATCAGGATTTCGGCCATGCCCAGCGATGCCGCGACGCAGACGCGCGGTCCGACGCTGAATGGAATATACGCATAGCGCGAGCGCGTGTCGCCCTGGCGCGGCGCGAAGCGCTCGGGGTCGAAGCGGTCCGGATCCTGCCACAGCTTGCGGTGGCGGTGCACGACCCACGGCATGATTGCGACAAACGAGCCCCGAGGGATGCGCCGGCCGCACGCCGAGTCGTCCGCCAACGCCACGCGCAGCAACACCGGCAACGGAGGGTAGAGGCGCATCGTCTCGTCGATGAACCGGCGGAGATACCCGAGCCGGGGAATATCGTCCGGGTCGGCGAACGGCCGCCGAGAACCTCATCGAGCTCGGCATGGAGGCGCTGCTCGGCCGCGGGAAATTGGGTCAGCAGGTACCAGGCCCAAGTCATCGTGCGCAACGGTGCCTGGGCCCCCGCCGCTAGGGTCAACACCTCGTCGCGCAGTTCCGCCGCGGTCAGCAGCTGGCCCGTCTGCCGATCGCGTGCTGTCGCCATGCGTCGCAGCAGGTCGTTGCCTCCGCTATAACCCTCGCTGCGACGCTCGGCGATGAGCCGGTCGAGCAAGGCGTAGTGCTCCTCCAACCCGGCCCGGCTGCGGCGGTAGCGGTCGGTGAAGTACAGCCAGCGCGGCAACGGCAGCACGTCAAGCGGCCCGTAATTCTCGGGAAAGCGGCCGAGGCGCAGCAGCAGCGCGTCGATTCGGCGATCGTCGCCGGTAAATACGTGGCCGGTCGTGCGCGTCAAAAGATGAGTGAGCGTGCGCCCGATCTCGAATTCCTGCCCGCACGGCGAAGCGGACAGATGCGCCGCCATTTCCTCGCTCAGCTCGATCAGCTTTGGAAAATCAGGCTGCAGCGCATGGTGATCGAGCGCCGGGTTGATGGTCCGGCGATGACGCCACCACTCTTCACCTTCGAGGTGGTTCATGCCGCCACCGGTCGTGAATGTGAATGCCCGCCGGACCGGAGGAATTCGCACATAGTTATCGACATTGCTCTGGAGGATGTGCCGGATCCCCTCCGGATCGCTGATGATGAAGAGCCGGCCCCAGAAAAACCGGCGCTCGACAAACAACTCCTCGAACAATTCCTCGTCGCAAGCCGCCAGGGAGTTGTCTGGAAAGGTGCGCAGCAGCCGCCATGTCGAGAGCGGCCGCCGCGGTCGCGGCGGCATCGCCAGGCTCGGTTGCGGTCCGTGGGCCGGCACGGCTAACAGACCGAGCTCATCGCATGAGACGGGACCGCGCCGACGCGCGGCTCGATCGTCATCCGGATGCCGCCTTTGGGGTGCAGGTTGGTCCAGCCGATCGGCTCGATCCGCTGGCCGGGCGCGAGGCGGAAGCGAAAGCGTTGAGCACAGACCGCCATCGCGACCATGATCTCGACGAGTGCGAGCGAAGCGCCGATGCAGACATGCGGGCCGATCGCGAAGGGGATATAGGCGTAGCGCGAGCGCGATGCGGCCTGATCTTGGCTGAAGCGGTCGGGATCGAAGCTGTCCGGGTCGCGCCACAGCTTGCGGTGCCGATGCACGACCCAGGGCAGCACGCCGACGATCGCCTTGCGCGGGATTCTGCGGCCGCACACGATATCCTCGGCCAGGGTGGTGCGCAGCATCGTCGGCGCGGGCGGGTATAGCCGTAGGGTTTCATCGATGACGCGGCGCAGATAGACGAGTTTCGGCAGATCTTCCGCTGTCGGCGGCCGCGCGCCCAGCACCGCGTCAAGCTCGGCATAAAGCCGTGCCTCGGCCGCCGGATGCGTCGCCAGCAAATACCAGATCCACGGAAAGACCCGCAGTGGAGTCGCCGCGGTCGCCCCGAGTGTCAGCACTTCATCGCGCAGCTCGGCCTCGCCGAACCCTTCATCCTCTCCGCGATCGTGCGCCTTGGCGATCCGCCACAGCAGATCCTCGGCGCCGCGGTACGCGGGGCTGCGCCGCTCGGCGATCAGCCGGTCGATCAACGGCAGAAACGCTGCAACATCGATCCGACCTTTACGGGAGCCGGCAATGGAGCGCAACCAGCGCGGCGCCGCGACGAAGTCGAACAGGCTGTAGCGCCCGGGGTATTGGCCAAGTCGGTACAGTACCGGATCGATATCGCGATTATCGGCGGCGAATATCCTTCCGGTCGCCGCGGTGATCAGATGCGTGAAGGTTTCGCCGACATTGAGTTCCTGCCCGGCGGGGAGCTGCGCCAATAGCGCGGCGAGCGCCTCGCTGAGTTCCACCAACACCGGCAGATCGGCGAGCACGGCGCGATGATCGAGAGTCGGGTTCAGCAGCCGGCGATGGCGCCGCCACACCTCGCCTTCGGCGGCAAGCATGCCTGTCCCGCTGGTAAAGCCGAACACTCGCCGGATCGGCGCGATGCGCGGGTAATTGTCGACATTGTCCTGCATGACCCGCCTGATTCCGGCGGGATCGCTGATCGAGAAAAAACGGCCCCACACGAACCGGCGCTCGACGATCAACTCGTCGAACAGCGCCTCGTCGCAGGCGGCGAGCGTGTTCGACAGCGCGACCCGGAGCAGTTGCGGGGTGGACAGCGGCCGCTTGGGCCGCGGCGGCATCGCCGGCTGCGGTGCTGGATCTGCGGCGTGCGTCGGTTGCAAGGCTTATTGCACCGTCCCGACGCTCTCGGCCGGCGAGGCGCTACGGCGCGGCGGTGCAGCACGCGGCTCGAGCGTGATCATGATCCCGCGTCCCGGCCGGAGGCTGGTCCAGGCAATCGGCTCGATCCGCTGGCCGGGCACAATGCGGAAACGGAAACGCCGCGCCAGCACCGCCACCGTGATCAGGATCTCGATCATCGCCAAGGGGGCGCCGATGCATACATGCGCGCCGACCGAGAACGGCAGATAGGCATAACGCGACCGTGCCCGGGTCTGTTCGGGGGAGAAGCGTTCCGGGCACCGCCACCACCGATCTTCGTGGGATGCGCCGGCCGCACACCACATCATCGGCCACGGCGGTGCGCAGCATGATCGGCAGCGGCGGATAGAGCCGCATCGATTCGTCGATGACCTTGCGCAGATATACCAGCTTCGACAAATCCTCCGGCCCGGGCGAGCGGTCGCCGAGCACCTCCTCGAGCTCGGCCTCGACCCGCGCCTCTGCCCAGGGATGCATCGCCAGCAGGTACCAGAGCCAGCTATAGGCCTGCAGCGAGGTCACCGAGGTCGAACCCAGGGTCAGTGCCTCGTCCTCGAGCTCCGGGATCGTCAGGGCCTCCCCGGTGTCGCGGTCGCGCGCGTTGGCGAGCCGCCACAACAAATCCTTGCCGCCGGCATAGGCTTCGCTTCGCCGCTCGGTAATCATCCGCGCCAGCAGCGAATGCAGCGCCTTCGCTTCAGTGCGGCTCTTCCGAAACCGGTCGATGAAGCGCAGCCAGCGCGGCATCGTCAGGAAATCGAACAGCCCGTATTTTCCGGGGTAATGCCCCATGCGGAGCACCATCGGGTCGATCGCGCGGTCCTTGCCGGCAAAGACCGTTCCCGTCGCGCGGGTCTGCAGATGATTGAACATCTCGCCCATATTGAGCGCCTGCCCGCGTGGCATCTGGGCCAGAAGCTGTGCCAGCTGCTCGGCCACCGCCGTTAGCCCGGGGACATCGGCGAGCACGGCGCGGCGATCCAAGGTCTGGTTAAGCACCCGGCGATGGCGGCGCCACACCTCGCCCTCGGCACACAGCATTCCGCTGCCCGAGCCGAAAGCGAACACCCGCCGGATCGCGTCGATGCGCGGGTAGTTGTCTACATTATCCTGCAACACCCGCTTGATCCCGTCCGGGTCGCTGACCACGAACAGACGGCCCCAGACGTAGCGGCGCTCGACGAAGAGCTCGTCGAACAGCTCCTCGTCGCACGCGGCGAGCGCGTTCGAAAACCCGACCCGCATCATCTGCAACGTCGAGAGCGGCCGCGGCGGGCGCAACGGTACCGCCAGTGTCGGCCGGCTCTCGACATCCTCGGCGATGGTCATCAAGACTCTTCCGGCTCTGCCCCATATCCGGGGACACACTAGCCGACCCGCCGCGCCGCGCAACTCTCCGCGGCGCCCGGCAGGCGTCGAGAGCAGCAGCTACTTCAGGAACGCGAGCAGCTCGGCGTTGACCTGATCCTTGAGAGTCGTGCACATGCCGTGCGGCGCGCCCTTATAGACCTTGAGCGTCGCGCCCTTGATCAGCTTGAACGACAGCATCGCCGAGGCGCCGATCGGGACGATCTGGTCGTCGTCGCCATGAAGGATCAAGGTCGGTACGTCGAACCTGCCGAGATCCTCGGTCAGGTCGGTCTCGGAAAACGCCTTGATGCAGAAATAGGACGCCGGGAGGCCGGCCAGCATTCCCTGCAGCCAGAATGACTCGCGCACGCCTTCCGAGATTTTGGCGCCCGGCCGGTTGTAGCCGTAGAACGGCAGGCTGAGAGCACGGCCTTGGCGACGCGCTCGGTGCCGTGGCGGCCGATATAGCGTGCGACTTCGCCGCCGCCCGTGGAATGGCCGATATGCACCGCGTTTCTCAGGTTTAGCGCTTTCACGAGCGCCGCTAAGTCATCGGCATAGGTATCGAGATCGTTGCCGTCCCAGGGCTGGCTGGAGCGGCCATGACCGCGGCGGTCATGCGCGATGCAGCGGTAGCCTTGCGAGGCGAGAAAGAACATCTGGTCCTCGAACGCATCGGCGCTGAGCGACCAGCCATGGCTGAACACCACCGGCTGTCCGGTACCCCAATCCTTGAAATAGATCTGCGCGCCATCGCTCGTGGTGATCGTGCTCATGTTGCGCTTTCTTTGATCGGCTGGAGGGGGAGGGGAGTCGAGGTGCGGCCGACAACGGCATCTCGGAATATCTCAGAGGTCAATCCGTGCCGGCGGGCGCTGTCGGGCGGACAGAACGACGGGCCGTCCGCTCGCGCAGCCACTGGAACACGACGTAGAGCATCGGGATCACGAAGATCCCGAACAGGGATGCGGCGATCATGCCGCCGAACACCGGCGTCCCGACCGCCCGCCGGCTGAGCGCGCCGGCGCCGCTGGCGATGACCAACGGCAATAGACCAAAGATGAAGGCAAAGCTGGTCATCATGACCGGCCGGAAACGGAGCCGCGCGCCTTCGACCGCGGCTTCCGGGATTGTCTTGCCTTGGCGGCGCTGCTCGACGGCGAATTCGACGATCAGAATGCCGTTCTTCGCCGCCAGCGCCACCAGCACGACAAGCCCGATCTGGGCATAGACGTCGAAAGCGAGGCCCGACCACGCCACCGCCGCGATCGCTCCCAGCACTGCGACGGTGACCGACAGCAGGACCGGCACCGGAATGTTCCAGCTTTCGTAGAGCGCCACCAGAAACAGATAGGCGAACAGTATCGCGAGACCGAGCACGCTCGCAGTCTGGCCGCTCGCCGTTTTTTCCTGCAACGCCGTGCCGGTCCATTCGAAGCCGTAGCCGGCCGGCAGCGTCGCGGCCGAAATCCGCTCCATTGCCGCCAATCCCTGGCCGGAACTGTAGCCGGGTTTCGCCGCGCCATTGATGATCACGCCACGGTAGCCGTTGTAGCGGATCAAGGCTTGCGGCCCCTGGATCAGCCGCGCCTGGGCGACGGCACGGATCGGTACCATCGCGCCGCGGCTGCCGCGCACATAGACGCGATAGATGTCTTCGATGGCGTCGCGATGCGACGCCTCGGCCTGGACATTGACCTGCCAGGTCCGGCCGAACAGGTTGAAGTCATTGACGTAGAACCCGCCAAGCGTCGACTGTAGCGCGTTGAAGATATCGCTGACTTTGACTCCCAGCACCTGAGCTTTGTCGCGATCGATGTCGAGACGGACCTGCGGCGTGTCGGCGGCGAAGGTGCTGAACACGCCGGCCAGTTCGGGCTGCTGATTGGCGGCGACCAGCAGCCCGCGCATCACCGCGGCGATATCGTTCGGGCTCTGGCCTTGCAGCGCTTCCAGCGCGTACTGAAACCCGCCGGTGCTGCCGAGGCCGAGGATCGGCGGCAGGTTGAACGGAAACACGATGGCGCCCTGGATCGCACCCAATTGCGGCCGCAGCCGGGCGATGATGGCATCGGCAGATTGCGAGGGGGCGGTCCGCTCCTCATAAGGCTTCAGCCGAACCACGAAAAATGCCTGGTTAGACGCCGCGACAGAATCGATGAAATTGAACCCGACGACCGAGATGACGCCCTGCACCCCGGGAACCGGCCGGACGATGTTCTCGACCTGGGCGACGAGCTCCTCGGTACGGTTGACCGACGCGCCCTCCGGCAATTGCATCGCGGCGAAGAACGCGCCCTGATCCTCGGAGGGCAGAAAGCCCTGCGGGGTGATCTTGAACAGCCCCAGCGACCCGGCGGCGACCACGACCACCGCGATGAGACCGAACACCGCCACCCGCACGAGGCGGCGCACCACCGACACATAGCCGTCGCGCACGCCGTCGATCCCGCGCAGCACGTAACGCATCGGGCCCCGTCGTGTCCCGCCGCGGGTCAGCAGCACCGAGCACAGGGCCGGGCTGAGGGTCAGCGCGTTGATCGCCGAGATCACCATCGAGACCGAGACCGCAACGGCAAACTGCCGGAACAGCTGCCCGCTGATCCCGGGAATGAACGCCACCGGCACGAACACCGACAACAGGACGAGCGTGATCGCGATGATCGGGCCGGTGATCTCGGCCATTGCCTTCTTGGTCGCCATCGGGATCGACAGCTCGGGGTCCTCTTCGATGACCCGCTCGACGTTCTCGATCACGACGATCGCATCGTCGACGACGATGCCGATGGCGAGCACCAGCGCGAGCAGTGACACCGTGTTGGCCGAATAGCCGATCACCAGCATGACCGCGAAGGTGCCGATGATCGACACCGGCACGGCGATCAGCGGGATCAGCGTCGTGCGCAATTTGCCGAGAAACAGAAAGACGACGATCCCGACCAGCACGAAGGCGATGATCAGCGTCCGAACGACCTCCTCAATCGTGGAGGTCACGAATACCGTCGCATCCCAGAACATCGCGTAGGCGACATCGTCCGGGAAGCGCTGCTTCAGCCCGTCCAGCGTCTCGCGCACCTGCCGCGCCACCTCGACCGCATTAGCGCCGGGCGATTGATAAATACCGATTGCCGCGGCCGGCGCGCCGTTGAACCGGGCATGTCGGTCCTGCGTCTTGGCGCCGAGATCGACGCGCGCCAAATCCTTGACGCGCACGACCGATCCGTCGGGATTGGCGCGCACAATAATGTTTTCGAACTCTTCGGTGTGGGTCAGCCGGCCTTCCGTCGTGATCGTCAGCTGTATTTGCTGGCTTTGCGGCGAGGGCGCCGCGCCGATCCGGCCGAGCGCGGCCTGCACGTTCTGGCTCTGCACCGCTGCGACAACGTCCGCCGGAGTCAGGTTGAAGGCGGTCAGGCGGTCGGGGTCGAGCCACAGCCGAAGCGAATAATCCAGCGGCCCGAACAGGCTCGCCTGCCCGACGCCGCGGATCCGCGACAGCGGGTCGATGATGTTGATGGTCGCGTAGTTGTTCAGGAACAGCGCGTCGTGCGTGTTCTTCGGCGAATAGATCGACACGACCTGCAACAGGGCCGCCGATTTTTTGCGAATGACGAGCCCCTGCCGCTGCACCTCCTGCGGTAAGAGCGGCGTGGCGAGCTGGGCCCGGTTCTGCACGTTGACCGTGTCGATATCCGGATCGGTGCCGAGCGCAAAGGTGACCGTCAGCGAGTAGCTGCCGTCGGCGCCGCTCGCCGACTGGTAATAGAGCGCGTTGTCGACGCCGTTGATCTGCTGCTCGATCGGCTGCGCGACGGTCGCCTCGACGACCTCCGCGTCGGCCCCGGGGTAAAGCGTCGTCAACGACACTTGCGGCGGCACGATATCCGGGAACTGCGCCACCGGTATCCTTGCCATCGCAATGATCCCGGCGAGCGTAATGACGATTGAGACGACAAACGCCAGCCGCGGCCGATCGATAAAGATATCGGAGATCATCTATCCCCCCGCGGAGGCCGCAGAGGTTTCCTGCACGATTTGGCCGGGCCGCACCTTTTGGATGCCGTCCACGATCACCTTTTCGCCTTCCTTCAGGCCCGAGGTGATGACGACATCGGCGCCGCGGTTCGGTCCGGTCTGGATGCGGCGCTGCTCGACCTTGTGCTGATCGTCGACGACCAGCACGTAATTGCCGGACTGATCGATCTGGATGGCGGCCTGCGGCACGACCAGGCGCGGTTCTTCGCGCCGTTCCCGGATCACCGCGGTCACGAACTCGCCGTCAATCAATTGCCGCTCGGGGTTCGGGACCGTCGCCCGCATGATCAGCGTATCGGTCTGCTGATCGACCTGCGGGTCGGTCAGGTTCCACACGCCGCGCTGCGGATACTCGCGCCCGTTGGAGAGGCGGAGGCGGATGTCGATCTTGGCGAGCCCGCCTTCCTCCGTCCGGCGTGCCTCGCGGATGATCTCAAGATCGCGCACACTGACCGGGAACAGCACGTAAATCGGATCCTGGCTGACAATAGTCGCCAACACCCCGCTCGACGGATTGACGAGATTGCCGACGGTATAGGCGGTGCGGCCGATGCGGCCGTCGATCGGCGAGCGAATATCGGTGTAGTCGAGATTGACTTGCGCCTGTGTCAGCGCCGCTTGCGTCTGCAGGATCTTGGCCCGGCCGGTATCCAACGCCGCCTTGTTCTGATCGACGGTGGCTTGCGGGCTGAACTGGTGCCGGGCGAGCTCGAATTGCCGATTATATTGCAGCTGAGCGTTCGTCGCCTCGGCTTCGGACGAGGCCACATTCGCCTTGGCCTGGTCGACCTGTGCTTGGAACTGCACCTTCTCGATCTGGTAGAGCAGGTCGCCGGTCTTGACGTCCTGGCCTTCGCGGAACGCGACCTTTTCGAGAAAGCCCGCGACCCGGGCACGCACATCGACCTTGTTCGTGGCCTTGATCCGCCCGTCGTCGCAGCCCACGAGCAGCGGCAAGACGAGACAGATCGCCAACGGAAAACGCATGCGGAAGCCGAGTTTCTTCATCCTGCGAAGCCCCTCAAGAACCGCGGCGCTGAACAGCCTAGGCTTCCGCGCGCGGCGCGGCTAGGGCTGCGCCAAGCTCGCCTGTTCCGCGCATGGCGCTGCAATGTTGGAGCGGTGCACCGTTCGTGCCAGGGCGTTGCGTCAGAAGGTCTCGACCCAAGGCCGCATCTCGACCTCCAGCGACCAGGCGCTGCGCGGTTGGCGCAACACTTCGAGATAGGTCTGGGCGATCGCGTCGGGATCGAGCGTGCTGTCCGGCCGTTCCGCCGGATCCGGCCGGCGCGCGCTGCGCACATCGCCGTCGATCACGAAATGGGCGACATGGATGCCCTTCGGCCCGAGCTCGCGCGCCGTGCTTTGCGCCAGACCGCGCAATGCGAACTTGCCCATCGCGAAAATCGCCGACCGCGGATAGCCCTTGACGCTGGCGCTGGCGCCGGTCAGCAGGATCGCGCCATGTTCTTTCGGGATCATCCGCCGCGCCGCCTGCTGCACGACGAGGAAACCGCCAAACGCCGAGATCTCGATGGCCTTGCGCGCCGCTTCCGGATCGATTTCCGCAATCGGCCCGGGCGCCCGCGCGCTGGCGTTGTAGAGCACGACATCCGGCGTCCCGAGCCGCGCGTCAGCCTCCTCGAACAGATGCGCGACCGCCGCCGGGTCAGACGCATCGACCGCGAACCGTTCCGCACCGGTCTCGCCCGCGAGGGGCGCCAGCTTGTCGATATTGCGGGCCGCCAAGCCGATCTTCAGACCGGCCGCCGCGAGGCCACGTGCGACCGATGCGCTGATGCCCGCGCCCGCCCCGACGATCAGTGCGGTGCGATAGGGAATGGCTGTCATGTTGGGTTCCTCGTCTACGTTGCAAACGGGTCAGGGGATTGTTGTTTGCTCTGTGCGCTCGGTAGATAGGAGCATATGCGCCTATGTCAACAAGAATTCAGTGCGCTGCTGTGCTCGGGCGGACGAACGTCGGATCAAGTTCAGCTGGGCGCTCTCCCTGTCGAGGCATGCGCCGCTGCCGAAGCCGAGACTTTAATCGGCAGGAGATTGCTTCGCTGCGCTCGCAATGACCGAATAATTCAAACGGCTGTCATTGCGAGGAGCGGAGCGACGAAGCAATCTCCCTCAATCAGGACACAGTCAGCGCGCCTTGGCTTGCGCGCGGGCCTTGTCGAGCCGAGCCTTGTCCAGATCCGGCATGTTGCTGGCCGATGCAACATCGCCCAGCCGCGAACCCCGCGTCACCGCGAGCGCGGCGACCGCCGCCTCGTTCTCGGTGATCTTCGCCATGATTGCTTCCTTGGCGCGGTCGAAGACGCCGCGGTTGGTCGCGACGAAATGCTGCGATTGCCGCAGGCCGGCGAGATAGCCGTTGATCTCCGGCACGACATACCGCGCCACCATGTCCCAGCTGCGGAACGTGTTTTCCGGGTTGGCCCAATCGTGCACGAAACCGACCAGCGTGCCGAAGCCGCCGCTGACCTCGAGCACCGATTTGATCCGCGCCACCAGATCGTCAGGTGTCCCGATCGTCGCTGCGGCGCCGGCGCCGAAAGCAGTCTTTTCGATCGCCTCGTCGGGGTCCTTGAAGGCCGTCGCGCCGGGCCGCTGCAAGGTGCCGACGATATATTCGTTGTGATGCCGCAACAGACCCTGGCGGGCTTCGGCGATCGCCTTCTCGCGCGTCTCGGCGATATGCCAACTCAATAAGACGCGCCAGTCCTTGCGATCGACTTTCGTGCCGTGTTTTTTGGCGGCGCTCTCGGCAAACCCCCATTGCGTCGGCAGCGCGTTCAGCCCTTCCTCGGACAACGAGCCGATCGAGATGACGCCGATGCCGTGCTTTCCCGCGAGAGTCATCCCCGACGGGCTGATCTGCGAGGCCGTGGCGAACGGCATCTCCTCCTGCAGTGGCAGCAATTGCAGCTGCGCGTCCTGCAATTTGAACCAGTCGCTCTTCGCGGTGACCCGCTCGCCGCGCATCAGCCGCCGGATGACGCCGATCGCCTGATCCTGCTGGTCGCGCTGCACCATCGGGTCGATGCCCAAGGTGTGCGCATCGGAGGCGAGCGCGCCGGGGCCGGAGCCGAAGATCGCCCGCCCGCCGCTCATCCAGTCGAGCTGCACCATGCGCTGCGCGACGTTGAACGGGTGGTGATAAGGCAACGACACGACGCCGGTCGCGAGCTTGATGCGCTTCGAGCGCTCGGCCGCCGCGGCAAGGAACATCTCGGGCGAGCCGATCATCTCCCAGCCGCTCGAATGGTGCTCGCCACACCAGAATTCATCGTAGCCGAGCTTGTCGAGATGCTCGACGAGATCGAGGTCGCGGCGGAACTGCAACAGCGGGTTCTCGCCGACCGGATGATGCGGGGCAAGAAACGCGCCGAAATTCAAACGGGGCATGACAATGTCTCCTTACCTGACCCCCTTGGCCGGACTTGTTCCGGCCATCCACGTCTTGCTTTCGCGCTGTCGTCGATAAAGACGTGGACCCCCGGGACAATCCCGGGGGCGGGGCTCGTTTCGTTTCGTCCGCTACTACACGCCCTCGACGATCCGCAGATCGCGGTCGGCGCCCTTGCCAAGCACCTTCAGTGCTTCCTG
>VAZR01000027.1 GCA_005888515.1 Alphaproteobacteria bacterium
CGGCTTGCCCGAGGCGGCGCCAAGAAGCGGCCGTTCTACTCGATCGTCGTCGCCGACTCGCGCAGCCCGCGCGACGGGCGTTTCATCGAAAAGCTCGGCACTTACAACCCGATGCTCGACCGCGGCCATGCCGATCGCGTCACGCTGAAGGAAGAGCGGATCAAGCACTGGCTCGGGGTCGGGGCACAGCCGAGCGACCGGGTCGCGCGCTTCCTCGGCGATGCCGGGCTCGTCGAAAAACCCGCGATCCGCGAGACGCCGGCCAAATCGACGCCGAAGGCCAAGGCGCAGGCCCGCGCGAAGGAAGCCGAAGAGGCCGCCGGCGCCGCCGCCGGCAGCGCCTGATTCAGCGACTCCAAGCCGCTCCTATTTAGCTGACTGTCATGCTGAACCGCCGGGCCGCACCCAAGCCCCTCTCCCGCACTGCGGGAGAGGGTGGCTCGCCTGTCAGGGCGAGCTGGGTGGGGGTGGTCGCCCCCTCACCCGAACCCTCTCCCCCGATAAGGGAGAGGGAGCATCGAGGGCGGGTGTGCGTCGGCGCCGTGGCCGGCGCACATGGCGTGCGCGGCGCGGTCAAGATCAAAAGTTTCACCGCCAATCCCGAGGACGTCGCGGGCTACGGCCCGCTTGAGGACGAAAGCGGCGAGCGGCGGCTTTCCCTACGTCTGATCGGCAACGGGAAAGGTGTACTGATCGGTCATCTGTCTGGGATTACCGATCGCAACCAGGCGGAAGCGCTCCGTGGGCTGCGCCTCTATCTTCCGCGCTCGGCATTGCCGCCGACCGATGAGGACGAGTATTACCACGCCGATCTGATCGGTCTCGATGCAGTGCTGACGGACGGAACCCCGGTCGGGGCGGTCCGCGCTATCCACGATTTCGGCGCTGGCGACACGCTCGAAATCGCCCGGAGCGAGGGGCCGCCGGTCGTTGTGCCGTTTACGCGCGCGGTGGTGCCGAGCGTCGATCTGGCCGCCGGCCGACTCGTCATCGATCCGCCCCCGGGTCTGCTCGACGGGCCCGAGCGGGCGCGCGGCAGGGACGAGAAAGAGACCGCATGAGTTGGCTCGCCTCCGTACTGACGATTTTCCCGGAGATGCTGCCCGGTCCGCTCGCGCATTCCCTGGCCGGCAAGGCGCTCGAAGCCGGGCTGTGGCACCTCGAAACGGTGGACATCCGGGATTTCGCGCGCGATAAACACCGCTCGGTCGATGATGCCCCGTTCGGCGGCGGGCCGGGCATGGTGCTGCGGCCCGATGTGCTGGATGCGGCGATCGCAGGCGCCGGCGGGGTCGGCCCGCTCATTCATCTGTCGCCGCGCGGCCGGCCGCTCGATCAGCAACGCGTGCGCGAACTGGCGGCAGCGCCGGGCGTACGGCTGATCTGCGGGCGCTTTGAAGGTGTCGACGAGCGGGTGCTGGAGGCGCGATCGGTCGAGGAAGTAAGCCTCGGCGATTTCGTGCTGTCGGGCGGCGAGCCGGCGGCAATCGCGCTGATCGATGCTTGCGTGCGGTTGCTGCCGGGTGTCGTCGGTTGCGCCGAGACATTGGCGGAGGAGAGTTTCGCCGAAGGGCTGCTTGAATACCCGCATTACACCCGGCCGCAGGTATGGCAGGGGCGGGCGGTCCCTGAGGTGCTGGTATCGGGCGATCACGGCAAGATCCGCGCCTGGCGACGCAGCGAGGCCGAGCGCCTGACGCGGGAACGGCGGCCCGATCTGTGGCAACGCTATTCCGCGCGCCTCGCGGCGGGCGGCAAGAGGTAAGAGGTGGAGCGATGAATCTGTTGCAAGAGCTCGAAGCCGAGCAGGTCACGAAACTGGTCGGCGAGCGGCCGGTACCGCCGTTTCAGCCCGGCGATACGGTGCGGGTCAGCGTCCGCGTCGTCGAGGGCGAGCGCGAGCGTGTCCAGGCATTCGAAGGGGTATGCATTGCCCGCAAGAATGCCGGCATCAACTCGAATTTCACACTGCGCAAGATCTCCTATGGCGAAGGGGTCGAGCGTATCTTCCCGCTCTATTCGCCGCGCATCAGCGCGATCGAGGTCGTACGCCGCGGCGCGGTGCGGCGGGCCAAGCTCTATTACCTGCGCAGCCGCCGCGGAAAATCGGCGCGCATCGCCGAGCGCGGCCGCGAAGACAACCGCCGCGAGCGGGTCCCGGTCACCGGATCCGCCGAAACCGAAGCTTAGTCTCTGGAGTATCCCCGATGGCGCAACCGCGCACCTTGTTCGACAAAATTTGGGACAGCCATGTCATCGCCCCAGCGGGCGAGGGCACCTACCTTCTCTACATCGACCTGCACCTCTGCCACGAAGTGACGACGCCGCAAGCCTTTGAGGGTCTGAAGCTCGCGGGCCGCAAGGTGCGCCGGCCGGACGCCACGATCGCAGTCGCCGACCACAACATCCCGACCAGCAACCGCAAGGCCGGGATCGACGAGCCGGAATCGAAGCTGCAGGTCGATACGCTCGAGCGCAATGTCGTTGAATTCGGCGTGCCCTATATCCCGATCGATAGCATCAATCAGGGTATCGTCCACATCATCGGACCCGAAATGGGGCTGAGCCAGCCCGGGATGACGATCGTTTGCGGCGACAGCCACACCGCGACGCATGGCGCCTTGGGTGCGCTCGCCTTCGGGATCGGCACCTCCGAGGTCGAGCATGTGCTGGCGACCCAGACGCTGATCCAGGCGCACGCCAAGAACATGCTGGTCGAGGTCAACGGCACCTTGGGAGCCGGGGTGAGCCCGAAGGACGTTATCCTGGCGATCATCGGCAAGATCGGGACGGCGGGCGGCACCGGCCATGTCATCGAATATGGCGGCAGCACCTTCCGGTCGATGTCGATGGAAGGCCGCATGACGGTCTGCAATATGGCAATCGAATCCGGTGCCCGCGCCGGCCTCGTCGCGCCCGACGAGATCACCTTCGAGTACGTCAAGGGTCGGTCTTACGCGCCCAAAGGCGCGGCATGGGAACAAGCGCTGGCTTACTGGAAGACGCTGCCCTCCGATCCCGGCGCGCATTTCGACAAGAAGACCTCGCTCGATGCCGGGCAAATCGCGCCGCACATCACCTGGGGCACCAACCCGGAACAGACCGCGCCGATTACCAGCCGGGTGCCCGATCCGGCCGAAATCGACGACCCGCTAAAGCGGGCCGCGGTGGAGCGGGCCCTTCAATACATGCAGCTGACGCCGAAAACCCCGCTCACTGAGATCCCGGTGCAGCGCGTCTTTATCGGCTCCTGTACCAACAGCCGCATTGAGGATTTGCGCGCCGCCGCAGCAATCGCCCGAGGCCGACGCGTCGCCGAGGGCGTGCGCGCGATGGTGGTGCCGGGCTCCGGCCTGGTGAAGCACCAGGCCGAGGAAGAGGGTCTCGATCGCGTCTTCCTCGAAGCCGGCTTCGAATGGCGCGAGCCGGGCTGCTCGAACTGCATGTCGATGAACCCCGATAGGGCGATGAACGGCGAACGGATCGCCTCGACGTCGAACCGCAATTTCGAAGGGCGCCAGGGCCCCGGAGCGAAGACCCATCTAATGGGTCCGGCGATGGCCGCTGCCGCTGCCGTTACCGGCCGTCTCGCCGATGTGCGCCAGTTGGGTTAGAGGAACCTTCGATGGAAAAATTCACGCAACTGACCGGCGTCGCGGCGCCGATGCCGGCGATCAATATCGATACCGACAAGATCTTCCCGGCGATCCATCTGCGGACGATCAAGCGCACTGGCTTATCGAAGCACCTGTTCGAGGAGATCCGGTTTCGCCCGGACGGTTCTGAGAACCCCGATTTCGTGTTGAACCAGGGGCCGTATCGGCAGACAAGGATCATCGTCGCCGGAGACAATTTCGGCTGCGGCTCGAGCCGCGAGCACGCCCCGTGGGCCCTGACCGATTTCGGCATCCGCTGCGTCATCGCTCCGAGCTTTGCCGACATTTTTTACAACAACTGCTTCAAGAATGGCCTCCTGCCGATCGCACTGCCGCAGGCCGAAGTCGACAAGCTGATGGACGACGCCAAAAAGGGCGCCAACGCGGTGCTGACGATCGATCTCGACAAGCAGACGATCTCGCGGCCCGACGGCGAAATCGTGCATTTCGACATCGACCCGTTCCGCAAGCAGTGCATGCTCAACGGCCTCGACGACATCGGCCTGACCGAGCAGAAGGCAGCCGACATCAGCACTTACGAGGCGAAGGCGCGGACGCAACGTCCTTGGGTCTTCGGCATGACGGAAAAGGCCGGCGCCTGAGTTTGTTCCCCGTGCCCGGCCTTGTGCCGGGCACCCACGTCTTTGTTGCGAACCCGCTCTGACCTAAGACGTGGATGGCCGGGACAAGCCCGGCCAAGGGGTTGCTTGATGCGGGTTCGTGGACCAACAAGAGCACCCAAATGGCTCAGACAACCCGCTCCAACCGCAAAGTCCTTGTGCTGCCCGGCGATGGCATCGGCCCGGAGATCATGGGCGAGGTCATGCGCGTCATCGATTTTTTCGATCGACGCCATCTCGTCAGCTTCGAGGTCGACCACGGCCTCGTGGGCGGTGCGGCCTATGATGCCTCCGGCACGCCGTTGACCGACGAGACGCTGGCCCAGGCGCAGGCCAGCGACGCGGTGCTGTTCGGCTCGGTCGGCGGAACCTCCGGCCCGCATTGGTATTCGAGGCTCTGGCCGATGAGTCGAGCCTGAAGCGCGAGCTCGTCGCCGGCCTCGATCTGATGATCGTGCGCGAATTGACCGGTGGCATCTACTTCGGCGAGCCGCGCGGCATCGAAACCCTGCCCGACGGCAGCCGCTGCGGCATCAACACCGAGGTTTATAGCGAGGCCGAGATCGAGCGCGTCGTCCGCGCCGGTTTCGATCTGGCGAGGAAGCGCCAGCATCGTCTCTGCGAGGTCGATAAGGCCAATGTCATGGAGTCGGGTATCTTATGGCGTGACGTCGCGCGGCGGGTGCACGCCGATTATCCCGATGTCGAGCTCAGCTTCATGTACGCCGACAATTGCGCGATGCAGCTCGTGCGCAACCCAAAGCAGTTCGACGTAATCGTC
>VAZR01000028.1 GCA_005888515.1 Alphaproteobacteria bacterium
CAACCCGGCGCCGCGGGCGATGATCCGCGCCGCGCTCGCCGATTTGGCCGAGGCAAATGGCGCGCCGCAGCCGGACCTGACGGTTACGATCGCGATCCCCGGCGGCGAACGTCTCGCCGAGCGCACGATGAATGCCCTGCTCGGCATTATTGGCGGCCTGTCGGTGCTCGGCACGACCGGGGTCGTCGTGCCGTTTTCCTGCTCCTCCTGGATCCACGCGATCCGTCGCGGCATTGACGTCGCCCGCGCCGCCGGGCTCGACCACATCGCCGCAGCCACCGGCACGACCTCCGAGCGCGCCGTGCAGCGCCTCTACGATTTGCCGGAGCATGCGCTGATCGATATGGGCGATTTCGTTGGCGGCACGCTGAAATACCTGCGCCGTCATCCGGTGCGGCGACTGACGTTGGCCGGCGGGTTTGCCAAGCTCGCCAAGCTGGCCGCCGGCCATCTCGACCTGCATTCGAGCCGCAGCCGCGCCGATCCAACGATGCTGACGTCACTGCTCGCGGCGACCGGCGCCGAGCCGGCAGAGGTCGAGGCGGCGGGTCGCAGCGACAGCGCGACGGCGATCCTCGACATCGCGGGCGAGCGGGCGCCGGCGCTGGCCGAGGCGGTGGCGCGCCGGGCGCGCGAAGTGGCCCTCGCGACGTTGAGCGGCGGTATCGCGGTCGAGGTCGCGATCGTCGACCGCACCGGCGAGTTCCTCGCCCGCGTTGGCGAGATCGGCCGATGACCAGGCCGCATCTGCTGATCCTCGGCGGCACCGGCGAGGCGGCGGCGCTGGCGCGCGGCGCGCAGGCGCGCTTCGGCGAGAGCCTGACGGTGACGACCGCGCTGGCCGGCCGCACCCGCCACCCCGGCCCGATTGCCGGCGAGGTGCGCATCGGCGGGTTCGGCGGCGCCGCCGGGCTCGCCGCCTACATGATGGGCCATGAGATCGACCGGCTGATCGACGCGACCCACCCCTTTGCCGCCGAAATCTCGCGGGCGGCGCGGCTCGCCGCCGGCCGCACCGGAGTGCCGCGGCTGTCGTTGCGGCGGCCGCCCTGGCGCCGCCATCCGCTCGACCGCTGGATCGAGGTGGACAGCCTCGAAGCCGCGGCGCTGCTGGTCGGCCGCATCGGCCGGCGCGCCTGGCTGACGGTCGGCGCCAATTCGATCGCCGCCTTCGCGCCGGCTACCGGCGTGCGGTTTGTCGTGCGGCTGATCGATTCACCGCGCGAGCCGCTGCCGTTGCGCTTTTACGAGGTGGTCACCGGGCGCGGCCCGTTCAGCCTGGTCGAGGAGCGCCATTTATTGGAACGCCATGCCATCGACGTCCTCGTCTGCAAGGCGAGCGGCGGGGCCGCCACCGAGGCGAAACTGATCGCCGCGCGCGAGCTGAGCCTACCGGTCATCATGGTGCGCCGCCCGCCGGCCGAGCCCGGGCCCTCGGTCGAAACGGTCGAGGCGGCCCTCGATTGGATCGACGGGCTCGATCGCGCACCGCAAGCAAAGCGGATTTCATGAGCGGCCGGATCGGCGTGCTGCTTGGCATGGCCGGGCTAGCGCTGTTGCTCGGTGTCGGCCGCTCGCAGGCCGAGTTCAATCTGTTCAATTCCTATTACGACAACATCGCGCGCGCCGCCGCCGAGAACGATGTGAGCAAGGTGCGTCAGCTGGTCACCAGCGGCAGCAACCCGAACGAGACCAATGAAGAATCCCGCACCGGGCTGCACATCGCCGCGATCAACGGCAATCTGGGAATTGCCGCGATTCTGATCAAAGGCCGCGCCAGGCTCGACATCACCGACAAGCTCGGCAACACGCCCTTGCATTACGCCACCGATCGCAACCAAGCCGAAATGGCTCAGCTGCTCCTGGACGCCGGCGCCGCTTCCGATCCGATCAACCGCAACGGGGTGACGCCGTTGATGATGGCGGCCGGCCGCGGCGAGTTGGAGATCGTCAAAGTGCTGCTCGCCAAGGGGGCGAACCCGCGAAGGACCGACTTCACCGGCCGCGACGCGATCGGCTGGGCATCGGACAGCCGCCGCGCCGTGGTCGTGCAGGCGTTACAGAGCGCCGCCGCGACAAAGCGCTAAAGCCGCACTTCGCCGCGCCGAGTGCTGCGCTATAGTGCGGCATGGCGCAAAAATTTCCGCAACCGCTGTCCGGCCTCGTGATGCCGCGTTTCGGCGAGGTCGCGACCTTTATGCGGCTGCCGGTCGAGCGCGATCCGGCGAAGCTCGACATCGCGATCGTCGGCGTGCCCTGGGATGGCGGCACGACCAACCGACCGGGCGCGCGGCACGGGCCGCGCGAGATCCGCAACATGTCGACCCTGATGCGGCGGGTGCATCATGCCAGCCTCGTGGCGCCGTACGAGCTGTGCCGCGTCGGCGATCATGGCGATGCGCCGGTCAACCCGATCGATCTGCAGGATTCCTTGAAGCGCGTCGAGGCGTTCTTCGCCCGTCTGCACGCCGCTGGCGCGGCGCCATTGTCGGCCGGCGGCGACCATCTCGTCACCCTGCCGATCCTGCGCGCGATCGCCCGCGAGCGGCCGGTCGGGATTGTGCATTTCGACGCTCATTCCGATACCACCGACAGCTATTTCGGCGGCGAGAAATACACGCATGGGACGCCGTTCCGCCGCGCTGTCGAGGAAGGGCTCGCTGACCCGAAGCGGATGATCCAGATCGGCGTGCGCGGCTCGATGTATTCCGCGGACGAGAAGGACTGGGCCGAGAGCGTCGGCATCCGCATCGTCCATATCGAGGAATTCTTCCGGCTCGGGCCGGAGGCGGTGATGGCCGAAGCGAAACGCATCCTCGGCGATGGTCCGACCTATGTCAGCTTCGATGTCGACGGGCTCGACCCGGTCTATGCACCGGGCACCGGCACGCCCGAGATCGGCGGCTTCTCGACCGCCGAGGCGCAGCGCATGATCCGCGCGCTCGAAGGGCTCGACCTCGTAGGCGGCGATGTCGTCGAGGTGGCGCCGCCTTTTGATCCGTCGGGGAACACCGCCCTGGTCGGTGCGACAATGATGTTCGAAATCCTGTGCGTGCTGGCACCGGCGGTGCACCGGCGCAAGCACCGCATGCAGCGGCTCTGACAATTCGAAAAGCGGAGGAGAAGGAAACGCCGATGGAACCGATCGTCGAGACCGCCAATGGCAAGGTGCGCGGCGTAGCGAATGCCGATGTTTATGCTTTCAAGGGCATCCCGTATGGCGCTTCGACCGCCGGCGCGAACCGTTTTCAGCCGCCGCGCCCGGCGAAGCCTTGGGCCGGAGTGCGTGACGCGCTCGCCCTCGGCGGACGGGCGCCGCAATGGCAGGGAGCGCCGACGCGCCGGCCTGGCATGGCGACGCTGCTCGGTCCGGTCGATACGAGCCCGGAAACCGAGGATTGCCTGAACCTGCATGTCTGGACACCCGGTCTCGACGATGCCAAGCGGCCGGTCATGGTGTGGCTGCACGGCGGCGCCTTCCATTTCGGCTCGGCCAACCGCGCGGTCACCGACGGCGCCAATCTGGCGCGGCGCGGCGACGTCGTCGTGGTCAGTGTCAATCACCGCCTGAACATCCTCGGCCATTTCGATCTCTCCGGGATCGACGGCGGGCGCTACGGTCATTCCGGCAATGCTGGGGTGCTCGATCTGGTCGCGGCGCTCGGATGGGTGCAGGGCAATATCGATCGGTTCGGCGGCGATCCAGCTAATGTCACAATCTTCGGCGAGTCCGGCGGCGGCGGCAAAGTCAGCGTGTTGCTGGCGATGCCGACGGCGCGTGGGCTGTTTCACCGTGCTGTCATTCAAAGCGGCGCATCGGTCCGTGTTTCGATTCGCGAGCGCGCCACAGCGCTCGCCGAGGCCGCGCTGAGTCAGATCGGTGTAACCCGGAGCTCGATGGACCGGCTGCAGTCAGTCCCCGTCGAGCAGTTGGTGGCGGCGATCACTCCGGCAAAGCGAGCGGTGGGACGCGCCGAATTGCCATTGCTCGACCGTTACGATTTCGGCCCGGTCGTCGACGGCGAGGATCTGCCGCAGCAGCCTTGCGAT
>VAZR01000029.1 GCA_005888515.1 Alphaproteobacteria bacterium
CAGGAGCATCTGAAGGGGTAGAGCTCAGAAGCCGCGGCGCGGCGCGAGCCGGCGGAACGACGCGCCGTTATCGACATCCTCGAGGCGGGCGGCGAAACCGACCGACACCCGGCGCGGCAGATTGGCAAGCGCATCTTCGAGCGCGTGCAGCGTGGACCAGCGCACCTCGCCGAAGGACACCGGTAGGGATGGCGAGCGGCGCGCACCCACGAGCCAGAACCCGCCATCCGCGGCTGGGCCGAAGACGAAATCGTGTCGGCCGAGAAGGCGGAAAGCCTCGGCGATGTGATGCGAACTAAGCGCCGGGATATCGGCGCCGACCAGCACCACCGGCCCGGGCGGGCATGCGGCAAGGGCGTGGAGCATGCGTTCGCCGAGATCGCCCCTGCCCTGCCCCACAATCGGTGTGCCGCGCGGCCAGAGGCGCTTGCGATGGCGGGCGCGGCCCGGTGTGACGGCCAGACGCATATGCCATCGCCGGTCTCGGCCGAGGCGGCGCTGCAATCTGGCGAGCATCAACCGCTCGAAACGCAGCGCAGCGACGTCGCCGATGTCGTGGGCCAGACGGCGCTTGCCGGTGCCGAGCATGGGCGCGCGAATAAACAAAATGAGATGCTGCCGCATCAGCCGTAAAGCCGAGCGATCCGCCGCGGCGGCACCCCGGCGAAATACAACGACAGGCACAACAGATTGCGCAACGGCCGGCGCAGGTATCCCTCGCGCCGGTAACGCCGGGCCGAGCAGATGATTGGCGCCGGTATCGGCACGAGCCGACGGCGCCCGAGGCGGCGGACGATATCGACATCCTCCATCAGCGGGATCGGCGCAAAGCCGCCAACCGCATCGTAGAGGCTGCGGGCGATCAGCAGCCCCTGATCGCCATAAGGCAACCCCCAGGCGCGGCAGCGCCAGGCGACGATCCGTTCGAGTCGCCGCGCCGCCGGCTCGGGATCACCCAGCGCGAAAGAAAAATAACCGGCACGTTCAGAGCCCTCGGGCCGGGAAATGAATGCCGCAACGGCCTCCTCCCATCCCGCCGGCGGCTCGGGAGATCGCAACGGTGTCGTCGCGCGACCCGCCATCGCTGACGATGATCTCGCGGATCAGCGCGGAGCCGGCCAGCGCGGCCAATGTGTCCGGCAGCTCGTCGGCGGCATCGAGCGTCGGGATCACGACCGAAACTCGATTATGTTCTTGAAATGTTCCCACCGGCATCCCATAATTGGCGCATGGATATGCCGGCCACCCCCCAGCCGCGCAAGGGACGCGGCGCCGGAAGCAACGAAAGCGGCCGCTTCGAAAGCGAGAAGCGGGTCGCTTTCGATGATGGCTGGGGCTCGTCGGAGGACGAGCCGGCGCGGTTGCCGACCACGCTGTCGGTCGACACGACCCGCACGATCATCGCCCGTAACGACTCGCCCGATATCGGCTTCGACCGCTCGATCAACCCCTATCGGGGCTGCGAGCATGGCTGCATCTATTGCTACGCCCGGCCGAGCCACGCCTATCTCGGCCTGTCGCCGGGTCTCGATTTCGAAACCCGCATCTTCTACAAGCCGAACGCCGCCGCGCTATTGCGCGACGAATTGCGCAAGAAGGGTTATGTCTGCCGGCCGCTCGCGCTCGGCAGCAACACCGACCCGTACCAGCCGGCCGAGCGCAAATTCGGCATTACCCGCGCGATCCTCGAAGTACTGCGCGATTTCCGTCACCCGGTGACGATCGTCAGCAAGGGCGCGCTGATCCAACGCGACATCGACATCCTGACCGATATGGCCCGGGAAAAATTGGCGATCGTGACCATCTCGGTGACGACGCTGGATCGCGAACTCGCCCGCAAGATGGAGCCGCGCGCCGCGACACCGGAACGCCGGATCGAAACGATCGCTGCGCTCGCCAAGGCCGGCATCCCGACCGGCGTCTTGTCGGCCCCGATGATCCCGGCGCTCAACGACCGCGAAATGGAGGCGATCCTGACGCGGGCCCGTGAGGCCGGGGCGAGCGTCGCCGGTTATACGCTGTTGCGGCTGCCGCTCGAATTGAAGGCGCTATTCAAGGAGTGGCTCGAAACCCACCAGCCGCAAAAGTCCGCGCATGTACTGTCACTGGTCGCGCAATGCCATGGCGGCAAGCTTTACGACTCCGCCTGGTCCAAGCGCATGGTCGGCGGCGGCCCCTATGCCGAGATGCTGGCGGCGCGCTTCGACCGCGCCTGCCGCAAGCTCGGCTATTCGCCGCGATCGACGCACATGCTCGACACCAGCCGCTTCCGTCCGCCGCCGCAACGAGGCGATCAGCTCGCGCTGTTCTGACCCTTGAGCCACTCGGCGAGCGCCACTGCATTGTTGTTGTCCGGATCGCGCGAGGCGAAGAGCAGGGTCACCGTCCCGGTTGCATCGAACAACGGTTTCAACCCCGCGCGCTTACGGTCGAGTTCGGCGACGTAGCGGCGGCGAAATTCGGTCCAGCGCTTCGGATCATGGCCGAACCAGCGCCGCAGCTCCGCGCTCGGCGCCACATCGCGCAGCCACAGATCAATGGCCGCCTCGTCCTTCTTGAGGCCGTGCGGCCATAACCGGTCGACCAGAACGCGCGTGCCGTCTTTCGGGTCAGGCCGATCGTAGACGCGCTTCGTGCGGATTTGTCGCGGCATCGCGGCATTCTAAGCTAGTCTCGCGGGGACGGTGATCGCTAGACGCGGAGGCGCCAGGATGCCGAGGGAGAAGCAGCTCAACGCCGAGCAACTGCGCCGGATCTTCCTCGAATTTGCCGAAGCCATGCGCGAACTGCCGCCCGATACCGAGGCTGGCTTTCTCGATGCCGAGGGCGAACTTCGCCTCGCCCCCGATGTGGGCCGCAAGTTGCGCACAGCCCGCAATGTGCGCGAGGCGCTGCAGCAGATCCGGAAGGCGGAGAACGAGCGCGAAGAGTAATGCCCGATCAGTTTCCGTCGGGGCCGGCGGCGAGGCCGGTGTTGTGCAGCCGGGCGATTTCGCGACCGGGAAGGCCGAGCACCTCAGAAAGAACCGCGTCGGTGTGCTCGCCGAGGCGCGGCGCCGGAAAGGTCGGCAGGCGCGGCACGGCGCCGAAATCCAGCGGCAGACCCGGCATCGGATATGTGCCGATGCCGGGCTGCTCGACCTCGGCGAAGAGCGGGTTGACCGGCGAGCAGCGTGGGTCGTCGCGCACGAGCTCGACAAAATCCTGAAACGAGCCCCACAACACGCCGCTGCCGGCGAACGCCTCCTTGATCTCGGCGAGGGTCTTGCCGCCGCACCACCGCGCCAGAAGCGCCGCGATTGCATCGCGCGCCTCGTAACGCCCAGTTTCGGTGTCGAGATCGACCTCCATCATCTGGCCGACCATCGCCAGCTTGTCCGCAAGCCCGGTGGCGCGGCCGAGCGCGCGCCATTGCCGCGGGGTCAGCGCGATAATCATGACCCGCCTGTCGTCGGCGGTCGCAAAATCGCGGCCGAAGCTGCCGTAGAGATCGTTGCCGATCGCGGGCCGCGCCCGGCCGTTGATATGGACGTCGCCGACATAGCCGAGATGGCCGACCGTCGCGAGCATCACATCGGCGAGAGCGGCGACGACCTCCTGCCCGTCGCCGGTGCGGGCGCGGTGGCGCTCAGCTGCCAAGAGGGCGGTCGCCAGATAAAGCCCGGCGGCGATGTCCCAGGCCGGCAGCACGTTATTGACCGGCGCGCCTACGGTGGACCCGCTCTGGCCGGTGACCAGCGGAAATCCACTCGCGGCGTTGACCGTGTAATCGACCGCGGCGGTGCCGTCGCGATTGCCGATCAGGCGCAGCAGGATCACATCCCCGCGCTTCGCCTTGAGGTTCGCGTAGTCGAGGCCCGGCAAGGGCGGCAAATTGGTCAGCACGATGCCGGCACCCGGCCCCGGCGCCGTCGCGATCGCCTGGGCGAGCGCGCGGCCCTCGGGCTTGTCGAGCGCCAGCGCCACCGAGCGCTTCGCCTTGTTGAGCCCAGCCCAATAAAGGCTGGCGCCATTCGGCGCGACCGGCCAGCGGTTGAAGTCGATGCCACCGCCGATCGGATCGATGCGGATCACCTCGGCGCCCAGCTGCGCCATCGTCATGCCGCCGAGCGGCGCCGCGACAAAAGCGCTGAGCTCGACGATGCGCAGATCCGCGAGCAGCCGGTTCATCGCCGTGCCTCCTGTTGCCCTCTCCCGCCCTATTGAGCCGAAGCCGGGGCGGCGCGGCAACCCGAGGCGACGATCAGCCGAACACGACCGCGTGCATGATGCGGCCGGGCAGGAAGGTGAATACGCCGGCGATCACCAGCGCGCCGATGAACAGGCCGAGCATCGCGCGGCGATGTCGTTCGACGGCATGGCGGCGGGCATGCGAGACCGCGAGCGGCAGCATCGCGAGGGTGAAGATCGACAGCAAATGGATCGGGCTGAACGGACCCCAGAGGCGGATCGTATGGATGAAGAACGAGCTGAGGACGACCGCGAACATCAGCCCCGCCCAGATCCAACCGATCGTCCGGTGCGGGATTGTCCCTTTCGGCGCCGCCAGTTGCAGCGCCCCGAGCGCGAAGGCGCCGAGCGCGGCAAAGGCGTGGATCTGAATCACGGCGGGCGCCGCCAGCAGCGGAGCAAGGTTCATCCGATAGCCCTCGGCTCCAGAATGTTAATATCATTAACATCTATAGCGAGGGGTCTCAGAGGTCAAGCAACGCCCTCTGGGAGAGCTTACGGGGCCTACCGGAAAACAACTTTCAACAGTGACGCATGCAGCCGCAACCGCGTTCCCTCGCCCCGTTTACAGGAGAGGGAGGGGGCGAGGAGCGATTACCCGCCGGCGATAAACGAGCGCAGCGATTTCGCCTCGAACTCGACCTCGTCGAGGCGGTTTTTGACGAGGTCGCCGATGCTGACGATGCCGCACAGCCGCCCCTCGGAAACGACCGGGAAATGACGGATGCGCCGATTGGTCATCTCGGCCATCAGCTCGCCGACCGTATCGCCGGGATCGCAGGTCACGACGTCGTGGGTCATGACGTCATCGACCGACCGCGACAGCAGGTTGGTGCCTTGCTCGGCGAGCGCGGCGACGATATCGCGCTCCGACAGAATGCCGTCGACACCGTCGCCGTCATTACTGACGACGATCGCGCCGATGCGCTCCCGGTGCAGCATGTCGACCGCTTCGGCGATCGTTGCGTCCGGCCGGATCGTCGCGACC
>VAZR01000030.1 GCA_005888515.1 Alphaproteobacteria bacterium
TCGCGAAGATCGAACGGTTTCGGCAGATATTCGAAGGCGCCCCGCTCAGTGGCCTTCACGGCGGTCAACAGCGTGCTCTGCGCGCTCATCACGATGATGCGCAATTCCGGGCGCACCTTCTTGATCCGCGGGATCAAATCGAGGCCGTTCTCGTCCGGCATGATTACATCGGTGATGACGAGGTCCCCATCGCCATCGGCAACCCAGCGCCACAAGGTCGCGGCATTGCCGGTCAATCGGACATCGTGCCCGAGCCGCGCCAGCGCCTGGTTCAACACCGTGCGGATCGCCCGGTCGTCATCAGCTACAAGTATCGTTGCGCCCATCAGCCGTTACCGTTTTGGACGACCTCGGCTGGCGTGAACAGAGGCAAAAACACCCGGAACACGGTACGCCGGGATTGGCTGTCGAACTCGATCACGCCGCCATGGTCACCGATCACCTTGGCGACGAGTGCAAGACCAAGTCCAGTTCCATTTCGCTTGGTCGTGACGAATGGATCGAACAGGTGTGCCTTGAGGTCATCAGGGATGCCGCTGCCGTTATCGGCGACCGCGACCATCAGCGGCAGATGCCGGCGCCCCTCCCCTCCTGGGACGGCCAAACGCAAGCCGTGCCGATAGGCAGTCGTAAGGATGATCTCGCCGCCTGTCTCCGGCGCTGCCTCGGCGGCATTCTTGACCAGATTGAGGAAGGCCTGCAGCAGCAGATCGCGGTCCCCGTGCACCGGCGGCAACGATGGGTCGTATTCCTCGGTCAGACGGACATGCCGGGCAAAGCCGGATTGCCCGATCTTGCGCACCCGGTCGAGTACCTCGTGGATGTTGACCTCGGTGCGGCTGATCGGCGCGTGCTCGGAAAACGCCTCCATGCGATCGACCAGCGCAACGATGCGGTCGGTTTCATCGCAGATCAGCTGAGTCAGCTCGCGGCCAGCTTCGTCCACGTCCTGTTCGAGGAGTTGCGCCGCGCCCCGGATACCCGAGAGCGGGTTCTTGACTTCGTGCGCCAGCATCGCGGCCATCGCGGTGACCGAGCGAGCCGCGTTGCGGTGAGTCAGCTGACGATCCATCTTGTCGGCCATCGAGCGCTCGTGCAGCGACAGCACGACGAGGTCCGACCCCTCCCCCGCCGGCGCGCCCTGGATCGTCACCGAGCGCGACGGAAACCGCGGCCCTTCGAGCGGCACGTCGTATTCGGCGATCGAGCCGCCGCTGCGGCGGACAGCCTCCAACAGGCCGAAAACCGGGCTCTGCGGCGGCACCATTTCGCTGAACGGGTGGCCGGACAATCCCGCCGCGCTGGTGCCGAAAAACTGCTCGGCGGCCGGATTGACAAAGCGCACGACATTATCGCGGTCGAGCGCAATGACCGGATCGGGCAGCGCCGACAGCAAAGCGGTGGCCTCTGGGATCCGCGGCGAGCTTGCTGTGGCAGGGCGTTGGCGGCGTAACGAACTCAGCATCAAGCCGCCTCGCGTTCCAGCAGCGGCTCGTAAAACCTTCGGATCAAATCCTGCACCTCCGCCGCCGCCTCGGTGCGGTTAACGGCGGCACGGAATTCCGCCGAGCCTGGCAGGCCCTTCGAATACCAACCGATATGCTTGCGCGCGATGTGGATGCCCGGCGTGCCATAGTGGCTGAGCATCGCCTCGTAATGGTGGCGCAGAATCCCGTATTGCGCGGCAAGCGGCGGATCGGGCAATCGCCGGCGCGAGCGCAGCCAGGCAATGATTTGGGCTATGAACCAGGGCCGGCCGTAGCAGCCGCGCCCAATCATTAGCCCATCCGCGCCGGATTCGGCCAAGGCCTGGTCGGCTTCCTCAAGGCTGGTGATGTCGCCGTTGGCGATGACCGGGATCGCGACGGCCTCCTTGACCTCCCGGATGAAGCGCCAATCGGACTTGCCGGCATAGAACTGGCAGCGCGTGCGGCCGTGGACCGTGACCATTCGGATGCCGCAGGATTCAGCGATCTTCGCAAGCCGCGGGGCATTGCGGTGATTGTCGTCCCAGCCCGTGCGCATCTTGAGGGTGACCGGCAGATCGACCGCCCTGACCGTGGCTTCGAGGATGCGTGCGGCGTGCAACTCGTCGCGCATCAGCGCCGAGCCGGCATGGCCGTGGACCACCTTTTTGACCGGGCAGCCGAAATTGATGTCAATCAACCGCGCGCCGCGATCGGCATTGAGCTTGGCCGCCTCCGCCATGATTTGCGGCTCGCACCCGGCAAGCTGGACCGCCATCGGCTGCTCCTCGGCGCAGCTCTGCGCCATCGTCAGCGATTGGCGGGTGTCGCGGATCGCCGCCTGGCTGGCAATCATCTCCGAGACCACCAAGGCCGCGCCCTGCCGCTTGACGATGCGGCGGAACGGCAGATCGGTCACCCCCGACATCGGCGCCAGGATGACCGGATCCTCGAGGGTGATCGAACCGAGGCAAATGCTCACGGGCAAATGCTCATGGATTGCGCAACCCAACGATTTGCCTAAAGAATAGGCATGAAGGATACCGGAAACTTTGCTGCACCGCAACAGAGACCGCTGGCGGGCCGTCCTTCATTGCGCCATCCGGCACGACAGGACTACCGTCATATAGGCGCCGGTACCCATCGAGGAGGAACCGCGGCATGAAAGTCTTGATCAAAAGCGCGTGGGGATCTGACGACCCGACGAAAGCCGCCTTTGCTTTTCTCCATGCCAACGCTTTCGCCGAGGCTGGGCATGAGGTCCGCATTTTTCTGCTCGGCGAGGCGGTCAACCTGATGAAGGACGAGATGATCGCCTCCGTGACGCCGGTCGGATGGCCACCGCTGTCGGAGATCATTCCCAAGACAATTGCGCATCGCATCCCGCTCAACATCTGAACCGCGTGCTCCCGGGCCCGTGCGGTCCGCGGCACCGATCTCGAAGGCAAAAACGCTCGCTTCGTTACGCCGCCCGATCTGGTGGCGCTGGTGGAATGGGCGGACAAGGTACTCAGCGAGTAAGGACCCTCACCATTACGGTGACCCGATGACCGCAACCTGCGCCCTAATCGTTGCCGCTGGCCGTGGCGCAAGGTTCGGCGGCACCCTACCAAAGCAATACATGCCGCTCGCCGGCAGCAGCCTTTTACGGCACGCTATCACTGCCTTCGCGAGGCATCCGCGGGTGACAGGAGTTTTGGTCGCGATCCGGCCGGAAGACCGCGAACGGTTCGATCGCGCGGCCGCTGGGCTGTCGGTGTTTCCGCCGGTGCTGGGGGGCGCGGAGCGGCAGGATTCGGTGCGGCTCGGCCTGGAAGCGCTCGCGGCCCACAAGCCGGACAGCGTGCTGATCCATGACGGTGCGCGGCCGTTTCCGGACGCGGCACTGATCGACCGGGTTATCGAGGGGCTCGATAATGCGCCCGCGGCCATCCCGGCCATGCCGCTCGGCGATACGATCAAGCGGGTCGACAGCGGGCGTGTCATTGAGACGGTGGACCGCTCGCAATTGTGGCGCGCACAGACCCCGCAGGGCTTTCATTTCGACGCCATTCTGGCAGCGCATCGGCAAATGGCGGGCCGCGTATTGACCGACGACGCGGCGGTCGCCGAGGCGGCCGGCATCGCGCCGCTGATCGTCGCGGGCAGCGAGGAGAATCTGAAGGTGACCACGGCGGAAGACCTTGCCGCGGCCGAGCGGCTGCTGGCCGCGCGCCAGGGCGATATGCGGGTCGGCCAGGGCTTCGACGTCCACCCCTTCGGCCCGGGCGACCATGTGATGGTCTGCGGCGTCGCGATCCCGCATGAGGTGGCGCCGATCGGGCATTCGGACGCGGATGTCGGGCTGCACGCGCTGACCGACGCGGTTCTCGGCGCGATCGGCGCCGGCGATATCGGCATGCATTTCCCGCCGAGCGATCCGCGCTGGCGTGGCGCTTCCTCGGATCATTTTCTCGCCTACGCCGCGACGCTCGTGCGCGAGCGGGGCGGCGCAATCGCCGCGGTTGACGTGACGATCATCTGCGAGCGGCCGAAAATCGCGCCCTATCGCGACCGGATGATCGAGCGGCTGGCGGAAATCCTGGAAATCTCGCCCGACCGGGTCAGCGTCAAGGCGACGACGACCGAGCGGCTCGGCTTTACCGGCCGCGGCGAAGGCATCGCGGCGCAGGCCGTCGCCACCGTTCGGCTGCCGTTGTAGCCGACGCTTTTGGCCGCCCTTAGCCCGCAGTCCCGGCGAAAGCCGGGATCCATTCTTCGAACGCATGAACGGCTGACAAGTGGGTCCCGGCCTTCGCTTTCGCCGGGACTGCGGGTGAAATGACCGGTCCGGCATCCGTGGGGCTGCCGTGGTGGCATCCGGCGCCGCTGATCGCGACCGGGCTCGGGGTCGGGCACCTTCCCTGGGTTCCGGGGAGCTGGGGGTCCCTCGCCGCCCTGGCGTGCGGCTGGGCGATCGTGAGCGTCGGAGGGCACCTCGCGCTTGCCATCGCCGCGGTCGTCGCGTTTGCGCTCGGTTGCTGGGTGTCGGGACTGGTGGCGGAGACCAGCGGGCTCAAGGACCCGCACTTTATCGTCGTGGATGAGATTGCGGCACAATGGCTCGTGCTCATTGTGGCGCCGCTCGACGGGCGCTGGTACGCCGCCGCTTTCCTGTCGTTCCGGCTGTTCGATATCACAAAGCCCTGGCCTGCGCGGCTGGTCGAGCGCCGTATTCCCGGTGGGCTCGGCGTCATGCTCGACGATGTCGTGGCGGCGATCTACGCTCTCGTTCTGCTGTTGATGGCCGAGGGAGTGTTCGGTGTTCGACCCTGAAACTTTGGCCCTCGCAGAATCCGTTCTTGCGGCATATCGGACGCGCGGCTGGCATCTCGCGACCGCTGAATCCTGCACCGGCGGGCTGGTCGCCGCCGCATTGACCGCGATCGCCGGTTCGTCGGACGTCGTCGAGCGCAGCTTCGTGAGCTATTCGAACGAAGCGAAGATCGAAATGCTGGCCGTGCCGAGCGACACGATCGCCGCGCATGGCGCCGTCAGCGCCGAGACCACGGCGGCGATGGCGCGAGGCGCAGTACGGCGTGCGCCGGCCGATGTCGCGGTAGCGATCACCGGCATCGCAGGGCCGGGCGGCGGCAACCCGCAAAAGCCGGTCGGCCTGGTCTATCTCGGCGTCGCGCGGCGCGACGGCGCCTGCCGTGTCGAACGCCGCGTCTTTCCCGGCGATCGATCAGAAATCCGTCAGGCGGCGCTCGTGGAGGCGCTGCAAATGCTCAAGGACGAAGCGCGCACGGCATAAAGAACTCAGCACTTCCGCCGCCGAAACGGCGGAGGTCGCCCGCCGCATCTGCGGTGAGCCGCTCGTGCTGTTTCGCGACAAGGCGAACCAAGCCGCGGCTCTCGCCGACCGCTGCTGTCATCGCGCAGCGCCGCTGCACATGGGAACCGTAGTCGAGGTGGGTCTCCAATGCGGTTATCACGGTCTGATCTTTGACGGGTCGGGACGCTGCGTCACGATTCCGGGGCAGTCGCGCATTCCTGACGATGCGCGGGTGCGCAGCTATCCGGTGGTCGAGAAGAACCAGCTCGTCTGGATCTGGATGGGCGAGGCGGCGAAGGCGGATCCGGCATCGATCGTCGATTTTCCCTTCCACGACGACAAGTCGAGATGGCCCAACAAGCACGACGTCTATCCGATAAAAGGCAATTACATGCTGATGGTCGACAATCTGATGGATTTGACGCATCTCGGCTATCTGCATGCCAAGACCGTGGGCGGCAACCCGGCGGCGCATGTCGGAGCTGAGATGAAGACGACGCGCACGCCGCGGGGCCTCAAATTCACCCGATGGATGAAGAACTCGGTGCCGCCGCCGAGCTATGTCAAGGCGGCGGGGTTCACCGGCCGGGTCGACCGCTGCCAAGAATTCGAGTTCGTCGCACCGAGCACGGTCCTGCAATGGACTGGCGCGACCGATGCCGGCAGCGACTATGCCGACCCGCAGCGCGATTTCCGCTTCCAGTTCCGGCTATTCCACGGGCTGACCCCGGAAACCGAGACCAGCTGCTTTTATTTCTGGTCGGTGGCGAACGGCTATCGCCAGAACGAGCCGGAAACAACCGAACAGCTCTACCGCGAGATCGCGCCGACTTTTGTCGAGGACAAGACGATGGTCGAGATGCAGCAGGCGCGGCTCGACGAGTTCGGCGAAAGCGGGCTCGTCGATATCGCCTCGGACGCCAACCGCATGTATATGCGCCGCATGGTCGAGCGGCTGATCGCGGAGGAGCAATCCGCGCTCGCGGCGGAGTAATAGCCCCGAAGGACCGCTCACCCCTGTCCCTCACCCCGTGAACGGGGAGAGGGAAGGCGGTCGAAGCATCGGACCAACCCGGCGGGCGTTTCTCCAAACCAACTGCAGCTCTTCCTCTCCCCACGCGCGCGGGGAGACGGTGAGGGGCAAACTTGCGTACTACACCGCCGGTCTCCCGGCTGGGTCAGGCGTCGCCGCTGCAAGAGGCGAGACTTGAATTCGAAATCGACAAAGAAGTCGATGCGGCAGCCGCCCGGCACCTTCTCGAATACCCAGTGGTTGTTCAGGTAACGGAACGGCCCCTCGGCATAGGCCACATCGATGCGCCGCGGCGGGTCGAGCGCGACACGCGACGTGAAGCGCTCGCGGAACATCCGAAAGCCGATGATCAGATCCGCGACGATCAGATCGGGGCGCCGTTCGCGAATGCGCGCGCCGACGCACCACGGCAGGAATTCGGGATAGCGCTCGACATCGGCGACGAGGGCGAACAACTGCTCTGGCGTGTAGGGCAGGACCCGTTGCTCGGCATGGGTCGGCATTGCGACTAGGCGCGGGCGGCGAGCGCGGCGGCCCGGGCGGCCTTGAGCTCCGCAAAATCTTCGCCCGCATGATACGACGAGCGGGTCAGCGGCGAGGCCGAGACCATCAGGAACCCCTTGCCGAGCGCCTGACGACGATAGCCCTCGAATTCCTGTGGTGTGACGAACCCGGCGATCGGGTGATGTTTCAGCGTCGGCTGTAGGTATTGGCCGATCGTCAGGAAATCGACCTGAGCCTCGCGCAGATCATCCATGACCTGCAAGACCTCGGCGCGGGCTTCGCCGAGCCCGACCATCAGTCCCGATTTCGTGAAGATCGTCGCATCGAGCCGCTTCGCCTGATCAAGCAGTCGCAGCGAGTGGAAATAACGCGCACCGGGCCGCACCTCGCCATAGAGCCGCGGCACGGTTTCCAGATTGTGGTTGAGGACGTCCGGCTTGGCCGCGACGACCATCTCGATCGCGCCGTCCTTGCGCAGGAAATCCGGTACCAGTACTTCGATCGTCGTGGCTGGAGCAGCAGCACGGATCGCCGCAATGGTTCGGGCGAAATGGCCGGCGCCGCCATCGTCGAGATCGTCGCGGTCGACTGAGGTCACGACGATATGGTTCAGGCCGAGCGCCGCGACCGCCTCGCCGACGCGCGCTGGCTCGTGCGGGTCGAGCTGGTCGGGCCGGCCGGTCGCGACATTGCAGAAGGTGCAGGCGCGAGTGCAGACGGCGCCCAAGATCATCACCGTCGCGTGCTTGTCCTTCCAGCACTCGCCGATATTCGGGCAGGCCGCCTCTTCGCAGACTGTGTTGAGCTTGAGATCGCGCATCAGCCGGCGCGTCGCCTGGTATTCCGGCGAGGTCGGCGCCTTGACCCGGATCCAGGGCGGCTTCCGCGGGCTCGGCTGGTCCGGCCGCGCCGCCTTTTCCGGATGCCGCAACGGCTCCGGCGCGGGCTGCCGCGCCTCAAGGTCCGGTAAGCTCATCGGTCAGAAGTGGAGGGCGCGGCCATAGGCGTCAAGCACGCTCTCGTGCATCGTCTCCGAGATCGTCGGGTGCGGGAAGATCGTGCGCATCAGCTCGCTCTCGGTGGTCTCCAAGGTCTTAGCGATCGTGTAGCCCTGGATCAGCTCCGTGACTTCGGCGCCGATCATATGTGCGCCCAGTAATTCGCCGGTCTTGCCGTCGAACACGGTCTTGACCATCCCCTCGGGTTCGCCGAGTGCGATCGCCTTGCCGTTGCCGATGAACGGGAAATGCCCGATCTTCACCTCGTAGCCGGCATCGCGCGCCGCCTTCTCGGTCAATCCGACGCTGGCGATTTGGGGCCGGCAATAGGTGCAGCCCGGGATATTGCGGCTGTCGAGCGGATGCACGTCATTGACCCCGGCGATGTGCTCGACGCAGATCACGCCCTCATGCATCGCCTTGTGCGCCAGCCAGGGCGGGCCCACGAGGTCGCCGATCGCGTAAAGACCGGGTTCGCCGGTGCGCAGCCATTCGTCGACGACGACATGCGTACGATCCACTTTGGCCTTGGTGCCTTCAAGGCCGATATCCTCGACATTGCCGACGATACCAACCGCGAGGATCACGCGCTCGACGGTGATGTCGGAGGTTTTGCCGCCCGCCTCGATCTGCGCCGCGACATTGTCCCTGCCGCGCTTCAGGCCCTTCACGGTCGCGCCGGTATGGATCTTGATGCCCTGCTTCTCGAAGGCCTTGCGGGCGAAGGCCGAGATTTCCTCGTCCTCGACGGGCAATACGCGGTCCAGCACCTCGACGACGGTCACCTCCGCGCCCATGTCGCGATAGAAGCTGGCGAATTCCATGCCGATCGCGCCCGAGCCAATGACCAAGAGCGATTTCGGAATAGGCTCCGGCACCATCGCTTCCTTGTAGGTCCACACCAGTGTGCCGTCGGGTTCGAGCCCGGGCAGCGACCGCGCTCTCGCCCCGGTCGCCAACACGATATGCGGCGCGCCGAGGTCGGCGACCCCCTTGCCGTCCTTCGCGACCGCGATCTTACCCTTACCGGCGAGCTTGGCCTGCCCATCGAATACGGTGATCTTGTTCTTGCGCATCAGATGCGCGACGCCGTTGGACAGCTGTTTGGCGACCGCGCGTGAGCGGGCGATGACCTTCTTCGGGTCGTAAGTGATGTCCTTCGCCGAAAACCCGAATTGATCGAGATGACGCAGCAGGTGGTGGATCTCGGAGGCGCGCAGCAACGCCTTGGTCGGGATGCAGCCCCAATTGAGGCAGATGCCGCCGAGCTGATCGCGTTCGACGAGCGCCGTCTTCATGCCGAGCTGCGCCGCCCGGATCGCCGCGACATAGCCGCCCGGCCCGCCGCCGACAACAATCAGGTCGAAGGAACTGTCTGCCACTTCGAAGACCCCTTGCCCGGGCTTGTCCCGGGTATCCACGTCTTATGCGAGCCGGGAGCAATCTAAAGACGTGGGTGGCCGGAACAAGTCCGGCCACGGGGTATTTGCGGTTTCAAAAGGCCGAAAGCAATGTCGCGCCGAGCAAAAGCCTGCTCTGCCTAGCCTACAGCAGCATCGTCAGCGGCTCTTCAACGAGCTTCTTGAAGGCGGCGAGGAATTGCGCGCCGACCGCGCCGTCGACGACGCGGTGATCGCCGGACAGGGTGCAGGTCATCACCGTCGCGACCGCGAGCTGGCCGTCGCGCACGATTGGCCGTTGTTCGCCCAGGCCGACCGCCAGGATGCCGCCCTGCGGCGGGTTGATCACCGCGGCGAATTCCCGGATGCCGTACATGCCGAGATTGGAGATAGAGAAGGTGCCGCCCTGAAATTCCTCAAGCTTCAATTTGCCGGCCCGGGTGCGTTCGGCGAGACCCTTGCTCTCCTGCGCGATCTGCGCGAGCCCCTTCTGATCGGCGCCCTTGATGATCGGCGTGATCAGCCCGTCATCGAGCGCGACAGCGACGGCGATATCGACCCGGTCCCAGAGAAGGATCGC
>VAZR01000031.1 GCA_005888515.1 Alphaproteobacteria bacterium
ATTTCTCCGAGCGGGCCCAGCTCGAATTTGTCCGCTACGAGCTGGAAACGCCGAAATACGACACCGATGAGTGCCAGCAGCGCGGCATCACCTACGCCGCGCCACTGAAAGTCACGCTCCGCCTCGTCGTCTGGGATGTCGACGAGGATACCGGCTCCCGCTCGATCCGCGACATCAAGGAGCAGGACGTCTACATGGGCGACATGCCGTTGATGACGCGCAACGGCACCTTCATCATCAACGGCACCGAGCGGGTCATCGTCTCGCAGATGCACCGCAGCCCCGGCGTGTTCTTCGACCACGACAAGGGCAAGACGCATTCCTCGGGCAAATACCTGTTCGCCGCCCGGGTCATCCCCTATCGCGGCTCCTGGCTCGATTTTGAATTCGACGCCAAGGACCACGTCTATGTCCGCATTGACCGGCGCCGCAAATTGCCGGCGACGACGCTCCTCCTCGCCCTAGACGATAAGATGACCGAGGAGAAGCGCGCGCAAAGCGAGGGGAAGGTACTGCAGCCGGGACAGGCGACCGGCATGTCGAAAGAGGAGATCCTGTCTGCCTTCTACGGCAGGATCATCTTCGAGCGTGGCGCGAAGGGCTGGATGACGCCGTTCAGTGCGGAGCAGTACAAGGGCAAGCTGACAGCCGATCTGATTGATGCCGATACCGGCGAGGTCCGGCTGGCCGCAGGCGAGCGGATGACGCCGCGCATCGCCAAGCGGCTGCAGGATTCGAAGCTGAAGCACGTCCTCGCGCCCGATGAGGAGTTGATCGGCCGCTATTTTGCCCAGGATCTGATCAACGACCAGACCGGCGAGATCTATTTCGAAGCCGGTGACGAGATCACGGAACCGGCGCTGGCCCAGTTAACGGAAGCCGGGATCAAAGAGCTGCCGGTGCTTGACATCGACCTCGTCAGCCGCGGGCCGGACAGCAAGGGCGCCTATATCCGCAACACGCTGGCAATCGACAAGAATGCGACCCGCGAAGACGCGCTGATCGACATCTACCGCGTCATGCGGCCGGGCGAGCCGCCGACCCTCGAGACGGCGGAAACGCTGTTCAACAGCCTGTTCTTCGATTCCGAACGCTACGATCTGTCGGCGGTCGGGCGGGTCAAGATGAACTCGCGGCTTGGGCTTGCCACCGATGATACCGTGCGGGCGTTGCGCAAGCAGGACATCCTCGCGATCCTCAATGTGCTGGTCGATCTGAAGGATGGGCGCGGCGATATCGACGATATCGACCATCTCGGCAACCGACGGGTGCGCTCGGTCGGCGAGCTGATGGAAAACCAGTACCGGGTCGGGCTTTTGCGCATGGAGCGGGCGATCCGCGAACGCATGAGCTCGGTCGAGATCGACACCGTGATGCCGCACGATTTGATCAACGCCAAGCCGGCGGCGGCGGCCGTGCGCGAGTTCTTCGGCTCCTCGCAGCTGTCGCAGTTCATGGATCAGACCAATCCGCTGTCGGAGATCACCCACAAGCGCCGCCTGTCGGCGCTGGGGCCGGGCGGCTTGACCCGCGAGCGCGCCGGCTTCGAGGTTCGCGACGTGCACCCGACGCATTATGGCCGGATCTGCCCGATCGAGACGCCCGAAGGTCCGAATATCGGCCTGATCAACAGCCTCGCGACGTACGCCCGGGTCAACCAGTACGGCTTCATTGAAAGCCCTTATCGCAAGGTTGAGAACGGCAGGGTCACCGACGAGGTCATCTATCTCTCGGCAATGGACGAGGGCCGCTACGCGATCGGCCAGGCCGATGTCGAGCTCGACCGGCGCGGCCGCATCGCCGCCGACCTGACCAACTGCCGCAAGAACGGCGATTTCATCCTGTGCAAGCCGGAGGACGTCGATCTGATCGATGTCTCGCCGAAGCAGCTGGTTTCGGTCGCCGCGGCGCTGATCCCGTTCCTCGAGAACGATGACGCCAACCGGGCCTTGATGGGCTCCAACATGCAGCGCCAGGCGGTGCCGCTGATCCGCGCCGAGGCGCCGCTCGTCGGTACCGGCATGGAGGAGACCGTCGCTCGCGATTCTGGTGTGACGATCATCGCGCGCCGCTCCGGAATCATCGATCAGGTCGATGCGACCCGCATCGTGATCCGCGCCACCGCGGAGACATCGGCCGCGGCATCCGGCGTCGATATCTACAACCTGCTGAAATTCCAGCGCTCGAACCAGAACACCTGCATCAATCAACGGCCGCTGGTGAAGGTCGGCGATCAGGTACAGGCCGGCGACATCATCGCTGACGGACCCTCGACTGAACTCGGTGAATTGGCGCTTGGACGCAACGTCTTGTGCGCCTTCATGCCGTGGAACGGCTACAATTTCGAGGATTCCATCCTGATCTCGGAGCGCATCGTCTCCGACGACGTGTTCACCTCGATCCATATCGAGGAGTTCGAGGCGAGCGCCCGCGACACCAAGCTCGGTCAGGAGGAGATCACTCGCGACATCCCGAATGTCGGCGAAGAGGCGCTGCGCAACCTCGATGAGGCGGGCATCGTCTATATCGGCGCCGAGGTGAAGCCGGGGGATATCCTGGTCGGCAAGGTCACGCCGAAAGGCGAGTCGCCGATGACGCCCGAGGAAAAACTGCTGCGGGCGATCTTCGGCGAAAAGGCCTCGGATGTGCGCGATACCTCGCTGCGCCTGCCGCCCGGGGTCTCCGGCACCATCGTCGAGGTGCGGGTCTTCTCGCGCCGCGGCGTCGACAAGGACGAGCGCGCGCTGGCGATCGAACGCGCCGAGATCGAACGGCTCGCCAAGGACCGCGACGACGAGCGCGCGATCCTCGAACGCAGCTTCGCGGCACGGCTGCAGGAGCTGCTCGTCGGACAGACCGCGGTTTCTGGACCGAAGGGCCTCAAATCGGGCAGCAAGCTGACCCAGAGCCTGCTCGGCGATTACACGCCCGGGCAGTGGCGTCAGATCACCGTCCGCAACGACAAGCGGATGGCCGATATCGAGGCGCTGAAGAAACAGATGGACGATGCGGTCTCCGAGCTGCTCGCCCGCTTCGAAAGCAAGGTCGAGAAACTGCAGCGCGGCGACGAATTGCCGCCGGGCGTCATGAAGCAGGTCAAGGTCTTCGTCGCGGTGAAGCGCAAGCTTCAGCCGGGCGACAAGATGGCCGGCCGGCACGGCAACAAGGGCGTTATTTCGCGCATCATGCCGATCGAGGACATGCCGTATCTCGAAGACGGCTCGCCGGTCGACATCGTGCTCAACCCGCTCGGTGTGCCGAGCCGCATGAATGTCGGCCAGATCCTCGAAACCCATCTGGGCTGGGCCTCGCACGGCCTCGGCCTGCGCATCGGCGAGGTGCTCGAAGGGGTCAGGCGCAATGGCGGCAGCGACAGAAAACTGCGCCAGATGCTCGGCCAGATTTATGACGGCGCGGACCGCAGCCAGATCGAGGCCTTGCCCGACCAGCAGCTGCTCGAACTCGCGGATGGCCTGACGCACGGCGTCCCGATGGCGAGCCCCGTCTTCGACGGCGCGCGCGAGGAGGACATCGTCGGAATGCTGCAGAAGGCGGGCCTCGCCTCCTCCGGCCAGGTGACGCTGGTCGATGGCCGCACCGGCGAGCCGTTCGACCGCAAGGTGACGGTCGGCTACATCTACATGTTGAAGCTGCACCATCTGGTCGACGACAAGATCCACGCCCGCTCGATCGGCCCCTACAGCCTCGTCACTCAGCAGCCACTGGGCGGCAAGGCCCAGTTCGGCGGTCAGCGCTTTGGCGAGATGGAGGTGTGGGCGCTTGAGGCCTACGGCGCGGCTTATACCTTGCAGGAGATGCTGACGGTCAAATCCGACGACGTCTCCGGCCGTACCAAGGTCTATGAGGCGATCGTCCGCGGGGATGACAATTTCGAGGCCGGCATCCCCGAATCATTCAACGTTCTGGTCAAGGAACTGCGCTCGCTTGGACTGAACGTCGAGCTGGAGCAGCGCAACTATTGATGGGCGTGTATCCAGCCTGCAATTACAGGGTTAACAGGGCGGCGGAGCCGCCCCGTCGCCGGGCTCGCGCGAGCATAGCGAGCCCGGCGAACGGTTTGTTCGAGAGGGGTCCTCGATGAACGAGTTGATGAACATCTTCGGGCCGATCAAGGATTACGAGTGCTTGTGCGGCAAGTACAAGCGCATGAAGTACCGCGGCATCATCTGCGAAAAGTGTGGCGTCGAAGTCACCCTGTCAAAGGTGCGCCGCGACCGCATGGGCCATATCGAGCTCGCCTCGCCGGTGGCGCATATCTGGTTCCTGAAGTCGCTGCCGAGCCGCATCGGCCTGTTGCTCGACATGACGCTGAAGGATCTCGAGCGGGTCCTCTATTTCGAGAATTACGTTGTCATCGAGCCGGGCCTGACCCCGCTCAAGCTGCACCAGCTCTTGAGCGAGGACGAGTATCTGAAGGCCCAGGACGATTACGGCGACGACCAG
>VAZR01000032.1 GCA_005888515.1 Alphaproteobacteria bacterium
CATAGGGAGATTGCAGAATGAAGAAACTGGCGTGTTGCACGGCCGTCGCGATGGCCCTGGCCCTTACGGTTTCCGGCCGCACCCCGGCTCAGGCGCCATCTCCGGCCCAGCCCGGAACACCGGCGCCGGCCGCGCAGCCTCGGGGTGCGCCACCGCCGACCGCGGTCGCGCCGCCTCCAAGGACCGTGAAAAAGGCCGTGGTCCGCAAGCGACGCGTCCGCACCCGCGGCGGCTCGGATAACATCGCCAACCGGCTGAATGCTCAGGAGCTCGCCGGGGCGGGTCATGCGGGCGCGATGGCACCTCATGGCGCTTATGGTGCGCCGTATGCGGCTTATGGCGCGCCGCGTCCGGTCCCGGTGGCGGGACCCGCCTATCCGCCGCCGCCCTTCTACCGGCCCCCGCCGCCGGTCTGGTATCCACCGCCGCCGCGGCCCTGGTTCGGGTGGCGACCGTGGCCGTTTTGGCGGCCAGGGCGGCCTTATTGGGGGTGGTAAGCAAGTGAAAGACGCTTCACCGCGCTGGTCGCGGTGAAGCGCCCTCTTGGGAGGCTAACGATGCCGCAGAAATCGATCCGCCAGGCGCTGAACGAGGCGCTGCGCCAGGAGATGCGCCGCGATCCGCGCATCATTGTGATCGGCGAGGATGTCGCCGGCGGCGCCGCGACCGAAGGCCAGCGCGACGCCTATGGCGGGGTGCTCGGCGTCACGAAGGGGCTGATCGGCGAGTTCGGCGAGAGCCGCGTCATCGATACGCCGATCACCGAGTCGGCGATCATGGGTGCCGCCGCGGGGGCCGCGGTGACCGGCCTCCGCCCTGTCGCCGAATTGATGTTCAGCGATTTCCTCGGCGTCTGCTTCGACCAGATCTTCAACCAGGCCGCCAAGTTCCGCTACATGTTCGGCGGCAAGGCGAAGACCCCGATGGTGATCCGCACGATGGTCGGCGCCGGCCGCAGCGCCGCCGCTCAGCACTCGCAGAGCCCCTATCACATCTTCACCTCGGTGCCGGGGCTCAAGGTCGTCGTGCCGTCCAACGCCTATGACGCCAAGGGCCTCTTGATCCAGGCGATCCGCGACGATGACCCCGTGATCTTCTGCGAGCACAAGCTGATGTACGATCTGCGCGCCGAGGTGCCGGACGAGCCCTATACGATCCCGTTCGGCGAGGCCAACATCGTGCGCGACGGCGACGATGTGACGGTCGTGGCGCTCGCCCGCATGGTGCATTACGCCAATGAGGCGATCGACAAGCTCGCCAGCGAGGCCGGCATCGAGTGCGAGCTGATCGACCCGCGCACGACTTCGCCGCTCGACGAGGACACGATCCTCGAAAGCGTCGAGCGCACCGGCCGACTCGTCATCGTCGACGAGGCGACGCCGCGCTGCAGCTTCGCCACCGATGTCGCCGCGCTGGTCGCCGACAAGGCGTTCGCCGCACTGAAGGCGCCGATCCGCCGCGTGACCGCGCCGCACACACCGGTGCCCTTCGCGCCAAATCTCGAAAAGCTCTACATCCCTAGCCCGGAGAAGATCGCCGCCGCGATTCGCGAGGTCCACGGCTACAGTCGGTAAAGCCGAAAAGCCCCTCACCCTGTCCCTCTCCCCGTAAACGGGGCGAGGGAACGCGGTTGAGAGATCGTGCAAAACCGTCGCAGGATAAAATTCGGGAGATGCCGCTGCTCTCCCTCTCCCGGCGAGCGGGGAGAGGGCCGGGGTGAGGGGCTGACCGACCAGTCAGCGAAGAGGCCGGAATGAGCGGAGAGATCACCCCGATCACGATGCCGAAGTGGGGCCTGACGATGACCGAGGGGAAAGTCCTCGGCTGGCTCAAGCGGGAGGGCGACAGCTTCACCGAAGGCGAGGAGCTGCTCGAAATCGAGACGACCAAGATCACGAACGTATTCGAGGCTTCCGAGGCCGGCACGCTGCGCCGCGTCGTTGCCGCTGCGGGTGCCACATTGCCGATCGGCGCCCTGCTCGCAGTCGCCGCACCCGCCGAGGTGCCCGAGGCTGAGATCGACGCCTTTATCGCCGGTTTCGTGACGCCCGAGCCGGCGACCGAAGCCGCCGCAGATGAAACTGGACCGGCGCCGCGCGATCTCAACGCCGGCGGCCGGCGCATTCGCATCCTCGATCTCGGCGGCGGCGATGCAGTGCCGGTGATCTTCGTGCACGGGTTCGGCGGCGATCTGCAGGGCTGGATGTTCACGCAACCGGCTCTCGCCGAGAGCCGCCGCGCGATCGCGCTCGACCTGCCTGGGCATGGCGGCTCGGTCAAGGAGGTCGGCGCCGGCGATGCTGAGACGCTGGCGGCGGCGGTGGCCGATGCGATCGGCGCGCTTGGTATTGAACGGGCACATCTCGTCGGCCATTCGATGGGCGGCGCGATCGCCGCGACACTGGCGCGCGATGATCCCGAACGGGTCGCCTCGCTGAGCCTGATTGCGACGGCCGGGCTCGGCCCCGAGATCAACGGCGCCTTCATCGACGGCTTTGTCCGTGCGCAGCGCCGCCGCGAGGCGCAGGAGGTATTTGCGCTCCTCGTTCACGATCCGGCGCTGGTCAGCCGCGCGATGATCGAGGAGGTGCTGCGCTATAAGCGGCTCGACGGCGTTCAGGCCGCGCTGGAGACAATCGCGGGCGTCTCGTTTGCGAATGGCCGCCAGAGCGTCGTGATCGACCTCGCCGCGCTTGCCATGCCGGTGCAGCTGATCTGGGGCCGTGACGACCATATCATCCCGGTCGCCCAGGCCGAGGCGCTCGCCGACCGCCTGCCGGTGCACATCCTCGACGAGGCCGGCCACCTGCCGCATATGGAACAGCCCGGCGAGGTCAACCGCCTGCTCGCCCGGTTCATCGCGCAAGCCGATTGAGCGGACCGCCGGCGTCTCGCCCGCAGGTGCCGATCTGCACGCAACGCGATCTTAACCAGGCGGCATCCATCGTCGGCTGACCGACCACGCCGGGTCAAACCCCGGTCGCTTTGCTTCAGGGGAACCATGCTTCGGCTGGCGTTCGGCGCATCCGCCAAAGGACACATCCATGCTTTACTGATTCTTGCCGTCGCGGTGGTCAGCGGCTCGGCCGTGCCAGCGCGCGCCGATGACGCGCCGAAAAACATTCAGCAGAGCCAGGATCGATTACAGGAGCTGATAGGCAAATGCCACAATGATGTCGCCTGCCTGCAGCAGAACGCGTCCCAGATCGATGGCATGCCGCTGTTGGGGCTCTCGCTCATGCTGCTGAAAAGCGACCCGAACGCCGCGCTGGACTGGCTTGTCATCGCCCAGCTCCGTACCCGCTACGATGTCCAGCGCTGCACCGACCAGAGCGTCGGCGGCGGGATGATGTTTCTGTTCGGCCAGCTAGGCGGCGACGTTGTCCAATACGCGTGGCGCCACAAGATGCAGTACCTTGCGGCGCTCAAGCGGGTGCAGCCGCGCGACGATATTTTCGCGCCCGACCGGGCCCCTGTCTGCGGCCGCAGCGTCGATGGTGTAAAGCCGGCGAGCGAATGGCCGGCGATCGCGGCCAACCTGCGTCGGCAATTGGCGCAGGAGATCGAGAAGCTCGACCGCGAATACGCCGCCAATCCGCCGCCTGATTACGAACCGCCCAGTTTCCCGACCGCTGTCCCAGCCGCGGTCCTATCGGGATCGCGCGCCGAGAAAGTGGCGAGGTTTGGCGCCGAGGCCCGCCAGGCCGCACTCGCAGCGGCGGCCGAGTCGCCCGATCCGGGAGCGCTATTCAATATCGCCGAAGCGCAGCTCAACGCCGGCGATCCCGCCGGAGCTCGCGAGACGCTGACAGCGGCTCAGGACGTTGTGGCAAAGCGGCCGAAAGAGTATTTCGTCGAGCGCGACAGGCTAATCGGGCTGTGGGCGCAGGCCGGGGAGCGCGCCAGGGCGCTGAAACTGGCCGAGCGTGTCGCCGATCCCGCTGAGCGGATGCGTTCGCTGGGCGTCCTCGGCTCGGCGCTCGCCAAGGCCGGCGACACCAGTGGTGCGCGCGATCTGGTGGACCGCATCCGGCAAACCGGCGCCGCATCGGACCGGCGCGTCGCCGGCAATGCTGATGCCGCTTTGAAGGAGGTCGGGCAATGTGCCGCCCATGATCCCGGCGGGCGCGATGCCCTCCGCGCGGCGACTGCCGTGAATCCACCTGCGACCCAAGCATACGCGACCGAGCTGGTTTCCGCGCTTGCCGCCTGCAACGATATCGAGAAGGCGAAGGAGGCGTTTGAGAAGCTGCTTCCAAGCTGGCAGTTGGGTGTCCTCGATCGAGCGGTCGATCAGCTGACAAAGCAGGGTCGGAATACTGATGCCGAGCTTTTCGATCGTATCATTCTTGACGGGCCCGGCGGCCCCAACGATCTGGCGGTTGTCGCGAAGCGTCAGGCGGCCCGCGGCGATGTTGCGGGCGCGCGGATGACGGCGGCACGCGCGTACGAGATGATGCGCGCCGCGGTGATGACAGCGCGCGAGCAGTCGCGCCCTGTTTATCAGATGCTCGAGATTTTGCGGCCATTCGCGGCGGTGCTGGAAGCACAACTGAAGGCCGCCGCCTATGACGACGCGCTTGCGACAGCCGGCTTGCAGGACGCAACGAATGCGCAGATGGCGTCCGAACGCATCGTCCAAGCGGCTGCCAAAAATCACGATACCGAGGCTCTTCGTCAGATGCTCCCGCGCGTTCTCGACGCAATCGAGAATGGCGGCCAATGGGATCCCGAGACCCGCTTCATTGATATCGCCAAACAGCTGGGGCGTGCCGGCTATACTGATGAAGGCCGCGAAGTATTGGGCCGCGTCGCGCGACTGAAGAAAAACCATTGTCAGCAGGCGCCCTGCATCAACCTCGCCGAGGCGCAAGTCGCGATCGGCGATATCGATGCGGCGCAAGCGATCCTGCAAAGGATTAAAAACCCGAAAGCAGCGGACAGTGCTCGGGTCATGCTCGTTCAGGAACTCGTCGATCCGGAGAGTCCATCGCCGACGGCGCCACGTCGGCGCGACCAGCCGACCGCACCGCCTCCCCAGAACCTCTCGGCCGCCTTTCCTGTGGCTGCGGAGATGGCTTGGCAAGTCCAGGACGCGACGCGGCGCGCCAGCGCGATGCTTGTATTGCTGCGCAGCTTGCACCCATAAGTTCGATCAACGCACGCAGATGTGAGGCGCCAGTCTTCGGCCGTCGGCCCATGCTGGGGCGCGTGCCGCACGAGGAGCCTGCCGTGTTGCTACGCCGACTCGCCCATGCCGGGTCACTGTGGATTGCTCTGCTGCTGAGCGCACCGCTCGCCGAGGCGGAAACGCGCCCGACCGTCGTCGAACTGTTCACCTCGCAGGGATGCTCCTCCTGCCCGCCGGCCGATGCGCTGCTCGGCGAATTGGCGCGCCGAGGCGACGTCATCGCGCTCGGCTTCCACATCAATTACTGGGACAGCCTCGGCTGGAAGGACCCGTTCGCCACGCCGCAATCGACCGACCGCCAGCGCGCCTACGCGCGCCTGTTCGGCGGGCCGATCTACACGCCGCAGCTGGTCGTCGATGGCACCCGCGAGATGGTCGGATCACGGAGGGCGGCTGTCTTGGCTGCAATCGGCGAAGCGTCGCACGAGGCGGTCGCCCCGGTTGCTTTCGCCACTGATCGGCATTCGGTCACGATCGGCCCGGCCGCGATCGCCGGCAATACCGGCACGGTTTGGCTCGTCCGCTTTGTGCAGAAGCGCACGACGCATGTCGGCGCCGGTGAGAATGCCAGTCGCACGCTGGAAGACACCAACGGTGTCGAAACCCTCGCGGTGCTCGGCGATTGGCAGGGCGCCGAAATCGGGTTCGCGCTCGAGCCTCCAGCTGCCGGCCAGGGAGTGGCCGTGCTCGTGCAGGCCACCGACGGCCGGATCCTCGGCGCCGCGATGCTGCTGGGCTCTTGAGTCGCTGGCTCGCTTCGTGGGACTTGGGCGTGCGCCCTACCTGACGATCGGCGCGTCGTAATGCACCGGGTGGAGCCGCCAACTGCCATCCGGGTTGCGGTCGAGCGAAGTGCGGCCGCGCCCCCACGGCTCGGCGGTGACGCCGCGGATGTGCAGTTCCAAGTGATCCGCGATGACCCGCACGGCGATCAGGCTGGCGGCAACGAGGCCGTTTGGGTCATCGTAAGCCGAGCCGCGAAACCGGTTATTCACCTCGCCGCGATCGTCGATCAGCTCGGCCAGACCGGAGATCGCGACAAAAGCCCCGCCGGAAGCGTGCTGATAGGCCAAGGTGGCGCGTCCGGCGCGGCGGATTTCGGCCGCTTTGCGTCCGTTCGGCGGGGTCAGGAACCAGCGCGTCCAGAAATCCGCGGCGTCTGAGGCCGGTTGCGCCTGGACGATGCGCGCATTGGCGCCATTTTCTGCGGCAGGTGTCACGACCCAGAGGAACGGCACTTCCTCAATTGTCCGCCTGGCAGCGGCGAGCAACCGCTCGACCTGCGGCACATCGTCCGGCATTGAATTCCGCATCAGCCGCCTCTCGTGCAAACCGCGCCCCAAAATAGCGGATATTGAATGATCGTTCTAGAATAATTATTCTAGACGGATGGCGCGCCCGAAATTCGCCGATGCAGATTTCCTCGACGCCGCCCTGGCGATCGCCGCTGAGCGCGGCCCGCTCGCGGTCACGATCGGCTCGATCACCGAGCGCCTCAAGGCGCCGGTCGGCTCGTTCTATCACCGCTTTGCGTCGCGCGATGTGCTGCTCGGCGAATTATGGCTGAGGACGGTGCTCGAGTTTCAGCAGGGGATCAGCGCCGCTCTCGATGCGGGGGACGGGCTGGGCGCGGCGTTGCACACGCCGGCCTGGGTGCGGGGACATCTCGACGAAGCGTGTCTGCTGCTGCTCTATCATCGCGATGATTTTGTGCAGGGCGGATGGCCTTCGTCGTTGCGCGACGGGGTCGCTGCGCAGACCGCACGAATGGAAGGCGGGTTCGCGCGATTCGCCCGATTGGTGTTCGGTCGCAGCGGGCGGGACGAACTGCGCCGGGCGCAATTCTTGTTGGCGGAAATGCCGGTGGGCGCCGTTCGCCAACACCTCCTGCGACGCGAACCGCCGCCGCCGATCGTCGACGAGCTGATCCGCATCACCTACCGCGCCGTCGTTGATGACTACCATGCCAGCCGGAGCCGCTGAGCGGTGGGTTGACAATTCCCGCCACGCGCCCCATTTGGTCCAAAACAAGAACATCGATAATCGGCGAGCGGACCTGAAATCGACCTGATATTTCAGGTGATGCACAATCCAGAGTTGTACCCTGATCCGGTGCCCCGGGGCATGAACCGGAGCTTCATCGTTTTCGGCGAAAATGCGCGTGGAGTAGCGGGTCGAGGCCGTTCTTGTTAAAAGGCGGCGGTGGGCGGGACCGGGTCCCGTCGGGAGACGAAGCCGTGCGGATCGCGACGGTCGAGCGCAAGACCAAGGAAACCAAGATCAAGGGCCGGGTCGCGCTCGACGGCACCGGCGCGTCCGAGATTTCGACCGGCATCGGCTTTCTCGACCACATGTTGGATCAGCTGGCCAAGCACAGCCTGATCGACATCAGCGTGCAGGCGAAGGGTGACCTGCACATCGATTTTCACCACACGACCGAGGATACCGGCTATGTGATCGGCGCCGCGGTCGCGAAAGCCTTGGGCGACCGCGCCGGCATTCAGCGCTACGGCTCGGCGATGATCCCGTTCGACGAGACGCTGACCCGGGTCAGCGTCGATGTCTCGAACCGGCCCTATCTGGTCTGGAAGGTGAATTTCTCGCAGCCGAAGCTCGGCGAAATGGATACCGAACTGTTCAAGGAGTGGTTCCAGGCCTTTGCGCAATCGGCCGGCGTCACCTTGCACGTCGAAAACCTCTACGGCGAGAACAACCACCACATCGTCGAATCCTGCTTCAAGGGGCTGGCACGCGCGTTGCGTCATGCGATCGAGATCGATCCGCGCCGCGCCGGCGCGGTTCCGTCCACCAAAGGTACCCTCAGCGTCTAATGACGATCGCGGTCATCGATTACGGCTCCGGCAATCTGCGCTCGGCGGCCAAGGCGTGCGAGCGCGCCGCCGCCGACAGCGGGATCAGCGAGCCCGTGCTCGTGACCAGCCGGCCGGAGGAAGTCGCCGCCGCCGAGCGCATCGTGCTGCCCGGGCAAGGAGCCTTCGCCGATTGCCGCCGCGGCCTCGCCGCGGTGCCCGGTCTCGAAGAGGCGCTCGTCGAAGCCGCCATGGCGCGCGGCCGGCCGTTTCTCGGCATCTGCGTCGGCATGCAGCTGATGGCCGAGCGCGGCCGCGAGTTCGAGACCGTCGAGGGGCTCGGCTGGATCAGGGGCGAGGTCGTGCCGATCGAGCCGGCGGATGCCTCGCTCAAGATCCCGCATATGGGATGGAACGAGCTCTTGCCGCGCGGCAGCCACCCCGTCTTGGCCGGTCTGCCGGCCGGCACCCATGCCTATTTCGTGCACAGCTTCGAGTTGCGCCCCGCCGATCCCGCAAGCGTCCTCGCCGAGACCGAGTATGGCGGGCCCATTGTGGCGGCCGTCGGGCGTGACAATCTGATCGGTACGCAGTTCCACCCCGACAAGAGCCAAATGGCCGGCCTGAGGCGACCGAGAGCGCCATCGTCGAGGGCGGCGGTTTCGGCTGGCTCAAGCCGCCGCCGCGCCAGGTTTTAGAGAATTACTGGAAGGGCGTGCTGTTGGTGCCCGAGCGTCGCCTCGTCGTCGGCCGGCTCGACGGCGTGATCTGCGGCTCGGCACAGCTGTCGCGGGCACCGCGCAACAACGAGGCACAGGCGATGGCCGGCACAGTGACCGGCGCCTTTGTCGCGCCGTGGGCGCGCGGCCATGGCATCGGCCGCCGCATCGTCACCGAGATCGAGCAATTGGCGCGCGAGCTTGGCCTGCTCGTGCTCAATCTCGACCTGCGCGACACGCAGCGCGCCGCGATTCACCTGTACGAAACATTGGGCTATCGGCGTTGGGGCAGCCACCCCCTCTACGCGCTGGTCGAAGGTGAGTTCGTCCCCGGCCATTATTACTACAAGCGCCTCGACGAGCCGGGCGCGTAACCGGAATGAGGTGGGTCTTTCATGGGACCGCCGGCCTCTGGCCGGCATGCCGGCGGGACGCCGGCGTTCCCACTTCCCGTCGATGATCCTTTATCCCGCGATCGATCTAAAAGGCGGCGCCTGCGTCCGATTGGTGCGCGGCGAGATGGCGAGCGCCACCGTCTTCAACACCGATCCGGCGGCGCAGGCCCGCCATTTCGCCGAGCTCGGGTTTTCCTGGCTGCATGTCGTCGATCTCGATGGCGCCTTTGCCGGCCATTCGGTGAATGGCGAGGCGGTGCGGGCGATCCGCCACGCCGTCGATCTTCGCATCCAGCTCGGCGGCGGCATCCGCGACCGCGCCGCGATCGACAATTGGCTGGCGCTCGGGATCGAGCGGGTCGTGCTCGGCACCGCCGCGTTGCGCGATCCGGCGCTGGTGCGCGAAGCGGCCGCCGCTTATCCCGGCCGGATTGTCGTCGGCATCGATGCACGCGACGGGCATGTCGCGGTCGAGGGTTGGGCTGAGACCAGCGATATCGGCGCGATCACCTTGGCGCGGCGGTTCGCCGACGCCGGGGTTGCGGCAATCGTCTACACCGATATCGGACGCGACGGCGCGTTGACCGGCGTTGATGCGGCGGCGATCGGCGGCTTCGCCCGCTTCGCCGGTCTGCCGGTCATCGCCTCGGGCGGCGTCGCCGGTCTCGCCGACATCGCCGCGCTGAAAACCTATGAAGCCGATGGTATCGCCGGCGTGATCTGCGGCCGCGCCTTCTATGACGGGCGACTCGATGCGAAGGAAGCGCTGCGTATCACCGCGGAGCCGGCGCGATGTTGAAGATGCGCGTCATCCCCTGTCTCGACGTCAAGGACGGGCGGGTTGTCAAAGGCGTCAACTTCGTCGATCTGACCGATGCCGGCGATCCGGTCGAGCAGGCGCGCATCTATGATAGGGAAGGCGCCGACGATCTGTGCTTTCTCGACATCACCGCCAGCCATGAGGGGCGCGACACGCTGTACGACGTCGTGCGCCGCACCGCCGAGCAATGCTTTATGCCGTTGACCGTCGGCGGCGGGGTGCGCACGGTCGAGGACATCCGCAAATTGCTGCTGGCCGGCGCCGATAAGGTGTCGATCAACACCGCCGCTGTGACACGGCCCGAATTCGTGCGCGAGAGCGCCGAGAAATTCGGCAGCCAGTGCATCGTCGCAGCGATCGACGCGAAAACCGCCGCGCCAGGCCAATGGGAGGTTTTCACACACGGAGGCCGCCGCCCGACCGGCATAGACGCCATCGAATGGGCCTGCCGCCTGACCGATTACGGCGCCGGCGAGATCCTGCTGACCTCGATGGACCGCGACGGCACCAAATCAGGCTTCGACATCGCGCTGACCCGCGCGGTCGCCGATGCGGTGCGGGTGCCGGTGATCGCGTCCGGCGGGGTCGGCACCCTCGAGCACATGGTCGAAGGGATTCGCGACGGTCATGCCACGGCGGTCCTCGCCGCCTCGATTTTTCACTTCGGGACATTCCGCATTGGCGAGGCCAAAACCTACCTCGCCGAGCATGGCGTCCCGGTCCGACCCTAAACGCTCGAATTCGTCGTGGCCGGGCTTGGCCCGGCCATCCACACCTTTCATTTACAACAGTTTTTAACCGTGAATGCCCGGCTCAATGCCGAGCATGACGGATGAGAACTCGGTGATGTTCCGCGTCGACCCCGAGGACGCGGTAATTAAGGAGGATTAAAAATCGTTTCCCAATGGAGCTGTCGAATTTGACAGGCAATCCCAAAATCTCTCACACTGAATTCCGCTCAGATCATGTCGAGTCGATGAACACGATGGCATCTGATCATCGAATTACTGAGTCGGATCGCCGGCTCGTCACGAAAGCCTCGCTCGGCGATAGCCTCGAGCGGCTGTGGCAGGTCATCGACTCGCGCCGCGGCGCCGATCCGGCGACCTCTTATACCGCGAAGCTGCTGGGCCGCGGGCGTGCCAAGGCGGCGCAGAAATTCGGCGAGGAAGCCGTCGAGACCGTTATAGAGGCGGTGCGGCACGACAACCCCGCGCTGGTCGGCGAAAGCGCCGACCTGCTCTATCATTTGTTCGTGTTGTGGGCCGCCTGCGGCATCGAACCCTCCGAGGTCGCCGCCGAACTGGCGCACCGCGAAGGCACCTCCGGCATCGACGAAAAGCGCAACCGGAAGAAATAAGCCGGAGATCTGTAGGGCGGAAAAGCGAAGCGCATTCCGCCAACATAACAGACCGATAATGGCGGAATACGCTGCGCTCTTCCGCCCTACGGCTCTGCACCAGCCGATAACGCATAGTTCACGAGCTTCTTGGTCAGGGTTGGGAATGCATAATCCTTGAATGCCGCGGGCCTGGCCCAGATGCCTTCCGGGGGCGCCGCGGTACGGCCCGCCATCAATGCCAATTCCAGGCGGAAATGCGTGAAACCGTGCTGCACGGTTCCGGGCAGCGCCGTCCAAGTGATTGCTGCCGGCGCGCTCTCGACCGCCTCCGATTCGTCCCACGGCGCCTCGCGCCATGGCG
>VAZR01000033.1 GCA_005888515.1 Alphaproteobacteria bacterium
GAGCGCCAAGTCGCTGCGGTAGTGCAGCTCGTCGGCGCCGATCGCCAGCGACCCGGTATGGCGCACGACGTGCCGCTGATAGGTGACGAGTCCGAGCGTGACGACGATCGAGAAGACCATGACAGCGATGCCGGCCACCGGATCCTCGATGGGCGCCGGAGAGACCAGCCGGCGCACTGCCTCGAACATCAGCAGCACGGCGCTGCCGACCAGAAAGGCCGATTGCCCGAGCGCCGCCAACGGCTCAGCCTTCCCGTGACCGAAGCGGTGTTCACGGTCGGCCGGAACCGTGGCGTGCCGGACGGCAATGAAATTGAGCAGCGAGGCGGCGAGATCGACCAGCGAGTCGACGAGGCTCGACAACAGCGCGACCGAGCCGGTGCTGATCCACACAACGAGCTTCGCGGCAATCAGCACCGCCGCGACGGCCAGCGAGGCATAGGTCGCACGCAGCCGCAGCCGCTGTGCGGCGGCGGGCTGGCTCAGGGGAAGGGCGGCCTCTTGGACCATGCGTAACCTTCAGTGAATTAAGCCGCCGATCGGTTCATCGGCGCAATAGCAAGCTGGGCGCGCGGGTCAGGGGAACAGCCGCGTCTTGCGCCATGCCTCGCCGTCGCGGGTGAATAGCACGCGGTCGTGCAGCCGAAACGGCCGTTCCTGCCAAAACTCGACACGCTCCGGACGGATTCGGAAGCCTGACCAATAGTCGGGCCGCGGCACCGCGGTGCTCCCGGCATATTGCCGCGCCACTTCCGCAAAGCGGGCTTCGAGGGCGCCGCGCTCCGCGAGGGGCCGCGACTGATCGGAGGCCCAGGCGCCGATCTGGCTGTCGCGCGGCCGCGACGCGAAATAGGCGTTGGCCTCATCGTCCGAGACGATCGAGGCGGTGCCCTCGATGCGGATCTGCCGGCCGAGCGACTTCCAGTGAAAGCACAGCGCGGCCCGCGGATTGGCGAACAGCTCCTCGGCCTTGCGGCTCGCGAAATTCGTGTAGAACACAAAGCCGCGAGGATCGGCTCCCTTGAGCAGCACCGCGCGCAGTGACGGCATGCCGTCGCGGGTCGCGGTGGCGAGGGTCATCGTCTCGGCCAGCGGTTCGCTCGTCGTGGCCAGCGCGAACCATCGCTCGAACGGCGCGAACGGTTCGTCCTCCGCGATCTCGTCGGTCATGCGCGTACCGTTCCGTCTGTCGCCCGTGCTGCCACCGGCCTCGCCCTATTCCGACCCGGACCCATCGGCAATCGCCCGCAGCGGGCTGGCAGCGGGGGCGCGGACATCGGCCAGCAGCGCGCCCAACGTGACACGCATCGCGGCGGTCTCCGCCTTGACGATCTGCTCCATCGCCGGCGCCACCTGCATTTGCCAAGGCGCCACCGGGTGGCGGGCCCGCCAGCGTCCGGCGAGCGGCAGCTCGAGCGCCTCGTAAAGGTCGTGCAGCGTCGCGGTATCCGGGTTCCAGGCGAGGACCCAACCGCCGGCCTGGGTCGGCGCGGCGAAACCGGCGCGCGCCAATTGCTGCAGGTGCTCGTCGACCACCGAGGTCGCTACCCCCAGCTCCGTTGCCAGCTGCGAGATCCGGCAGGTGATGCCGCGGCGCTGCGCCCGCGCCAAAGCGGCAATCAGCGCCAGGCTGAAGCCTAGCCGTACCCCGCCCGTGCTGAGATGCGCGAGGCGCTCATCGACCCGCCAGGTCGCCAGATTGGCCGCGACCACGGCGCCGAGCAGCACGGCCATCCATGACACATACATCCACAGCAGGAAGATCGGAATTGCCGCCAACGCGCCGTAGACGGTCTGATAGGACGACATCGAGCCGATATAGAAGCCGAAGCCGATCTTCAGGATTTCGATGACGACGGCGGCAACCGCAGCGCCGAGCAGGCCGTCGCGCCAGCGGACCGCGCAATTCGGGATGATGCAATAGAGCAGGGTGCAGGCGACCAATTCGAGCACGAATGGGATCAGACGTGCCAGCAAATGCGGCCAGCCGCTGGCGAACTGGTAGATCGGTTCGGGATCGAAGCCGGCGCGCCGCGCCGCGGTGTCGAGATAGGTCGACAAGGTCAGGCTCATGCCGATCAGGAGCGGGCCCAGGGTGATCAAGGTCCAATAGGCGAGGACACGCTGCCCCCAGGGCCGCGCCGTGGTGACCCGCCACAACGCATTCAGCTGATCCTCGACCGTGACCAGCAGCAGAATGCCGGTGCCGGCGATGCCGACGATGCCGATCGCGGTCGCTTGCGCGGCCGAGCCCGCGAAATACTCGAACCACCAGGCGGCCTGCTCGCTGATTGCCGGCACGAAATTGCGGAATACCGCCGCGAGAAGCTCCTGGCGCGCTCCGGCGAAAATCGGGAAGGCCGACAGGACGCCGAGCGCGATGACGCCGAGCGGGACCAGCGAGACCAGTGTCGTATAGCTGAGCGCGCCGGAGGCGGCGAAGCAGCCGTCGTGGCTGAAGCGGTGCAGGGCGTAGCGGGAAAACGTCCCAACCGCCACGAGCCGCTGCCGCAGCGCGTCGACGATACCGGTCTCCCGATCTTGCTCGGCCTGTTGCATCGAGGACCCCTATACGGCCGATCTCGTTAAATTAACAGCACCGCCCGAGCCCGTCGCACCCGCGCTACTTCCGGTCCTGGGAAGCCGGGGGGCTTCTCGCCCGGGTGGACGGGTTCGTGTAGGATGCGCGGCCGGGGGGCTCCCTGCCCGGTCCCCGCACCACCGGCGCCGCGGCGAAGGAGAATAAAATGGGCCTAATGGCCGGCAAACAAGGCCTCGTCATGGGCGTCGCCAACGAGCGCTCGATCGCCTGGGGCATTGCCCGCGCCTTGCACGGCCAGGGCGCGCGGCTCGCCTTCACCTACCAGGGCGACGCGCTTGGCAAGCGGGTACGGCCGTTGGCGGAGAGTTTGGAGAGCGATTTCGTGCTCGAAGCCGATGTCACGTCGGAGGCGAGCCTCGATTCGTTATTTGCGGCATTGGCCGAGCGCTGGGGCCGGCTCGATTTTGTGGTGCATGCGATCGCTTTTTCCGACAGGAACGAGCTGACCGGCAAATACATCGAGACGAGCCGGGCGAATTTCCTGCGGACATTGGAGATTTCCTGCTTCTCGTTTACCGATGTGTGCCGCCGGGCGGTGCCGCTGATGCGCCCCGGCGGCAGCCTGTTGACCCTGACCTATTACGGCGCCGAGCGGGTCATGCCGCATTACAATGTGATGGGGGTGGCGAAGGCGGCGCTCGAAGCCAGCGTGCGCTATCTCGCGGCCGATCTCGGCGGCGACAACATCCGGGTCAACGCGATCTCGGCTGGTCCGATCAAGACGCTGGCAGCCTACGGCATCGGCGATTTCCACTACATCCTCAAGTGGAACCAGCTGAATTCGCCATTGCAGCGCAATGTGACGATCGAGGATGTCGGCGGGGCCGGGGTTTATCTGTTGAGCGATCTGGCGGCCGGGGTTACCGGCGAGGTCCATCATGTCGATTGCGGCTATCATGTCGTTGGCATGAAGCGGGCCGACGCGCCCGACATCGCGGTCGTGTAGCGGGAGAGCCATGGCCGGCAATAGCTTTGGCACGCTGTTCCGCTACACGAGCTGGGGCGAGAGCCACGGGCCGGCGATCGGCGTCGTCGTCGATGGGGTGCCGCCGCGGATCCCGCTTGCCGAGCCCGATATCCAGCATTGGCTCGACCGGCGCCGGCCCGGCCAGTCGCGCTACACGACGCAACGGCGCGAGCCCGACGAGGTCAAGATCCTGTCCGGCGTCTTCGAGGGGCAGACCACCGGCACGCCGATCCAGCTGATGATCGACAATGTCGATCAGCGGTCGAAGGATTACCGTAACATCGCCGACCGCTTCCGGCCCGGGCATGCCGATTACACCTATTGGAAGAAGGACGGCATCCGCGATTACCGCGGCGGCGGCCGCGCCTCGGCGCGCGAGACCGCCTCGCGCGTCGCGGCCGGCGCGGTGGCGCGCAAGGTGCTCGGCTCCGGGATCTCAATTCGCGGC
>VAZR01000034.1:0-1671 GCA_005888515.1 Alphaproteobacteria bacterium
AGCTGATGACCTCGCCCTTGACCGAGCGGGCCATGTCGGTGACCTCCTCGGGCCGCTCGTCGATCAGCAGCACGAGCAGATAGACCTCGGGGTGATTGGCCGCCAGCGCATGCGCGATGTTCTGCAGCATCACGGTCTTGCCGGTGCGCGGCGGCGACACGATCAGCGCACGCTGGCCCTTGCCGAGCGGCGTGATCAGGTCGAGCACCCGGGTCGTCAGATCCTTCTTGGTCGGGTCGTCGAGCTCGAGCTCGATCTTCTCCTCGGGGTAAAGCGGCGTCAGATTATCGAAATTGATCCGGTGCCGGAGCTGATCCGGCTCGGCAAAGTTGATGCTGGTGACCTTGAGCAGAGCAAAATACCGCTCGCCGTCGCGTGGGCTGCGGATCTGCCCCTCGACCGTGTCGCCGGTGCGCAGGCCGAAGCGCCGTACCTGGTTCGGGCTGACATAGATGTCGTCCGGCCCTGGCAGATAATTCGCCTCGGGCGAGCGGAGAAAGCCGAACCCATCCGACAGCACTTCGAGGACGCCGTCCCCGGAGATCGTCACTCCGTTTTCGGCGAGTTGCTTCAGGATCGCGAACATCATGTCCTGCTTGCGCAAGGACGAGGCGTTCTCGATCTGCAGCTCTTCGGCAAACGCCAGCAATTCCGCGGGCGTCTTACGCTTGAGTTCCTGGAGATTCATCGGTTTTCGCGTTGTGATAGGGGCAGAGCTGCCCGTCTTTGGGGGCCTGGCTTGGACGGAGTCCGGCAGGCGCTAAGGTTGGAGATTGGCAGGGAGGTGCGAAGAAAAACCGCCTGGCGGTATGACGGTTCCCTTACCCAAGCCAGATATGTAAGTCAAACACGAGTTGCAAGGGGTTAGTTTCCGCGGTGCTGTTTTTGGCGGCTTTTCAGAACGGTTTGACGACGACGAGGCCAGCGCTCCAGCATCAGGTGAAACACCGTCAACAGCAGGACCAGGGCGAGCTTCGCCCAGATCCAGCCCCGCTGCCAATCGACTGCCCCTGGGGTGGTGGCGAGCATGATGCCGAAGAGATAGGTCAACACGACCGCCGGCAGCAGGATGCCGCGCGCCAGGCGCCGCTCCATGACCGCAAAGGTCGCCGCCCGGTCCGATCCGGCCGGCGCATCGGCGTGATAGACAAAAAGCCGCGGCAGATAGAGCAGCCCCGCCATCCAGGCGATCACGGCGATGATATGGAGCGCCTTCAGCCAGAGGTAGGCCGCCGCCAGCCCCTGGCTCACGACGCTGGCGCCAGGATTTCGGCCGGTGTCGTTTCCGCTGTGTGCTCGCGCACCAGCCGGGCCAGCCCGGCGATAAAGCGCGGCGCCGTTCCGACCGCCGGCACCCGGCGGTAAAGCGGCACCCCGCAGCCTTCAGCCAGCCGGCGGTAGTCCCGGTCGAGTTCGACCAGGGTTTCGGAATGCTCCGATACAAAGGAAATCGGCGCGATCACAACCGCGGCGCCGTCGCGCCCAGCCCGGCGGATTTCCTCTTCGACGGACGGTCCAAGCCAAGCTAATGGCCCGACCCGGCTCTGATAACACACGCGCCAATCGCCGATCGGCCGTTCGAGCCTTGCGACGAGCGCCGCTGCTGTGGTCTCAACCTGCTGCGGGTAGGGATCGCCCTTGCGGACGATCTTCAGCGGCAATCCATGGGCG
>VAZR01000034.1:1737-6125 GCA_005888515.1 Alphaproteobacteria bacterium
ATTTGGTCGTCGTTAACGAGAATTGCGGATAGAGCGGCAACAGCACGATTTCGTCCGGCTGCCATTCCTTGACCGCGGCAACCGCCGCACCGGTCAGCGGATGCCAGTACCGCATCGCGATAAAGCACCGGTAATCCGGGCCGAGCTCGGCTTCCAGCGCACGGGCTTGCTCTTCGGTATTGGCAAGCAGTGGCGAGGCGCCGCCGAGATGCGCATAGATCTCCGCCGCGACCCGGCTGCGTTGCCGCGCGATCAGCCAGGCCAGCGGCCGCCGCAATGGGGCCGGCAAATCGATGATCGCCGGATCGCTGAACAGATTGTTGAGAAACGGCCGCACCGCCGCTGGCGAATCCGGCCCGCCCAAATTCATCAGCACGACCGCAACACGCGCCATGTCAGTCGAGCGGCTGACTCAAAAGCTTCGCCAGCATTCCGACGTTCTCCGGCGGCGTCTGCGGCAACACCCCATGCCCCAGATTAAAGACATAAGGCCTGCCGCTAAGCGTCGCCCGAAGCTCCGATACCGCTCGTTCCAGCGCCTCGCCGCCAATCACCAGCAAGACCGGATCGAGATTGCCCTGCACAGGAAGACGCGGCTGTAAACGCTCGCGGGCAAAGCCCCTCGGCACGGTCGTATCGAGGCTGACCGCATCGACACCGCTTTCCGCGACATAGCGCTCGTAGAGCAGCCCGGCGCCGCGCGGAAAGCCAATTACCGGCACCACCGGAAAGCGTTCGCCCAGCGCCGCCGTTATGCGGCGCGTCGGTGCGATGACCCAGCGCTCGAACTCATTCTCGGGCAACACCCCGGCCCAGCTGTCGAACAGCTGCACGACCTCAACCCCGGTGGCAATCTGCATCGACAAATAGTCGATCGTCGCCTCGGTAAGCAGATCGATCAGCCCCTGAAACCCATTCGGATCCCGGTACGCCCAACTCTTGACCCGCTGAAAATCCCGGCTGCCGCCGCCTTCGACCATGTAGGTCGCGACCGTCCAAGGGGCCCCGGCAAACCCGATCAGCGCTGTCTGCGGCGGCAATGACACCCGGCACCGCCGTATCGTCTCGCCAACCGGTTCGAGGCGCGATGCGACCCCTTCCAACTTTAAGCCACTGATTCCGACGGCTTCGTCGACCGGCTCGAGCAGCGGACCATCATCGCCAAACCCGAGCTTCTGCCCAAGCGCCTGCGGCACCAGCAGGATATCGGCGAAGATGATCGCCGCATCCATGCCGAAGCGGCGCACCGGCTGCAATGTGGCTTCCGACGCCAATGCCGGGTTCAAACAGAAATCGACAAAATCCCGCGCCTGCGCCCGCAATGCCCGGTATTCCGGCAGATAGCGCCCGGCCTGGCGCATCAGCCACCATGGCGGCCGTTCCAGCCGCTCTCCGCGAAGCGCTCGCAACAGCGGCTTGGGCGCTGGCTCTGATTTTGCACCGGTCATCGGCGCGCCTTCTTCCTATTCAATAAGTTGAATCTAAGGATGTTGTTTGAAGTGGGTGATGGGGAACTGCGGGGATCAAATGCTTCCCCCCGAACTTTCCCCAGCGTGAATAACACCGCCTTTGGTTTACGTTGGTCGGTGCATAAGGCTAGAATCGCCGCGAAAGACTAGCACTCTTGTTGCTCGGCAACAGCGGATAAAGCCGGGGTACCGAGGTGGAGGTAAGATTTTGCCCGATCGGCAGCTCAACGGAATCGCCGGATGTCCACGGTTGGCGAATCGCCTCGGCGGCCCGCTGTTGCGGGGACAGATCGCAGCCAATGCCGGCAGCGCGTTAATGTCCCCGGTTTGTAGCCCGGTCATCCACAACAATTTGTGGGCAGCGATGCATCGGGGACCGGCCTCTTGCTGAGCCGGTTTCACCTCCATCTGGTGTCCGATTCGACCGGCGATACGGTCCATTCGGTGGCGCGAGCGTGCCTCGTTCAGTTCGACGGTTCGCAGGCGATCGAGCATGTCTGGAGCATGATACGGACACGCAGCCAGATCGAGCGGGTGATCGCCGGCATCGAGGCCAATCCGGGCCTCGTCTTGTTCACCTTGGTCAACGACACGTTGCGCCAGGCCTTACAGGAGGGCTGCCGGCAATTGCAGGTTCAGGCGATTCCGGTGCTCGATCCGGTGATTGGGGCGCTCGCCAATTATCTCGGGCGGCCGAGCCATGGCGTGCCGGGCCGGCAGCATCTGCTCGACAGTGAATATTTTGCGCGCATCGATGCGATGACTTTTGCGATCAATCACGATGACGGGCAATCGACCTGGGGCATCGACGATGCGGATGTCTGCCTGGTTGGCGTATCGCGGACCTCGAAGACCCCGACCTGTCTCTATCTGGCAAACCGCGGGGTCAAGGCGGCGAATGTGCCGTTCGTGCCCGGCGTGCGCTTGCCCGCCGAGCTGCTGCAGGCAAAGAAACCGCTGATCGTCGGGCTCACCAACGATCCCGAGCGGCTGATTCACCTCCGCCGCAACCGGCTCAGCATGCTCGATCACGACGAAAACACCGATTACACCGACATCGAAGCGGTGCGTGACGAGGTGCGCGAGGCGCGACGGGTGTTCGCCGAGCATCATTGGCCGGTCATCGACGTCACCCGCCGCTCGATCGAAGAAACGGCCGCGGCCATCTACAAGCTGTTGGTCCGGCGTCAGGGCGGCGATGGCTGAGCCCATTATCCTGGCTTCGGCGAGCACGGCGCGGGCTCGTTTGCTCGAAGCGGCAGGCATCGAGTTCTCGATCGAGCCGGCGGCAATCGATGAAACCCGGACTAAAAGAGAGGCCCTCACGGCAGGACACTCGGCAATAGCCTGCGCGCAGACGCTTGGCCGCAAAGGCCGGCCGCGTTTCTGACCGTCATCCGGAAGCGCTGGTCATTGGCGCCGATCAGATCCTGGTCGCCAGCGATGAATGGTTCGACAAGCCGCGGAACCTCGCCGAAGCCCGCGCGCAATTGCTGTCATTGCGCGGCCGAACCCATGTCCTCGCAACCGCTGCCTGCATCGTTTGCGCGGGCGAGCAGGTGTGGCACGCGACGAGCGCGCCGGAAATGACGATGCACCTGTTCAGCGAAGCCTTTCTCGACCGCTATATCGCGGCCGAAGGTGATGCCCTGCTCGGCTCCGTGGGTGCCTATCAATTCGAAGGCCGCGGCGCGCAGCTTTTCGAACGGATGAAGGGGGACCGTTTCGCCGTTCTCGGTCTGCCATTGCTGCAGCTGCTGGAGTTTATGCGCAGCCGTGGCGCGCTATTGGCATGAGGACGGACCGATGAGGATCACGGGGCGGACACGGCTGGCCGGCATCATGGGCTGGCCGGTGACCCATTCGCGCTCGCCCGCGCTGCATAATTTCTGGATCGACGAACACGGCATCGACGGCGTCTATGTGCCGCTGCCGGTGCCGCCGGAGCATCTGGCGCAGGCTCTGCGCGCGCTGCCGGCGCTGGGTTTTCGCGGCTGCAATCTGACATTGCCGCACAAGCAGGCGGCATTGGCGATCGTCGACCGCGTCGATCCGCTGGCTCGCCGCATCGGTGCGATGAACACGGTCGTCGTTGCGGTCGACGGCAGCCTCGAAGGCAGCAACACCGACGTATTCGGCTTCCGCGAAAATCTGCGTGAGCGGGCACCGGATTGGAAAGCCTCGGCAGGGCCGGCAATCATCCTCGGCGCCGGCGGCGCGGCCCGCGCAATTGTTGCGGCGTTGATCGAGATGAAAGTCGAGGAGATCCGCATCGTCAATCGCACGCGCGCGCGCGTCGAGCGCGTCGCGGATGATCTGGCGTCCCCGACGACGCGCATCACGATCCATCCCTGGAGCGAGCGCGATACCGTGCAGCGTGAGGCCGGGATCCTGGTCAACACCACCTCGCTCGGCATGACCGGCGAGCCGGCGCTCGACATCGACCTCTCGCAATTGCCGCCGAGCGCGGTTGTCGCCGACATCGTCTATGTGCCGCTCGAAACCCCGCTGCTGGCTGCCGCGCGGCAACGCGGCCATCTGACCGTCGACGGCCTCGGCATGCTGCTGCATCAGGGCCGGCCCGGCTTTCAGGCCTGGTTCGGCAGCCCGGTCCGGGTGACGCGCGAGCAGCGCGCCGCCGTGCTCACGACGCTGACTGGCGCGCGGTGATCATTCTTGGCCTCACCGGCTCGATCGGCATGGGCAAAAGCACCGCCGCGGCGATGCTGCGCCGGCTCGGTGTGCCGTTGTTCGATGCCGACGCGATCGTTCATCGGCTGCTCGGCCGGGGAGGGGCTGCGGTGGGCGCGGTCGAAGCCGCGTTTCCGGGCGTGCGCAACGAGGCCGGCGCGATCGACCGGCAACGCCTCGGGCCGCGAGTCTTTGGTCATCCCGACGCGCTGCGCCGGCTCGAGGGCA
>VAZR01000194.1 GCA_005888515.1 Alphaproteobacteria bacterium
ACATGGCTGAAGGCGCACAGCGACACATAGATGATGCCGGGGCGTAACGCCGCCAGTTGTTCGGGCGACAGCCCGCGATTGCTGAGGGTTCCGGGCCGATAACCCTGGCTGAACACGTCGCCGTCGCGCACCAGCCCCTTCAGCGTGTCGAGATCCTTCGGCTGGCGCAGATCAAGCCGTGCCGACAATTTTCCGTGACCGGTGTCGTATTCCTGATCGTCGCGGGCCGCGATGTGCGGCGCGGTGATCTTCAGGACGTCGGCGCCGTGCTCGGCCAAAGTGCGGGCGCAAGTCGGCCCGGCCAGAACCCGCGTCAGATCGAGGACGCGGATGCCGGATAACGGCCGGCTGCCCTCCGGCAATTTTTCCGGCGGGGCTTCGCCGATCTTGACGATCTCAAGGAGCGGCAGCGAAGCGATCGCCGCGGCCTGCGGGTGCTGCGCCCATTCGGCCATGCTGCGCACCATGCCGCCGGCGCCGCCGGCGGCGATGATCGCCTCCTCGAGTTCGAGCGCGTCCCATTGCGCGACCGCCTTGCGCACTGCCGCCTTGCTTTCCTCGCAGCCGAGGACCTTGAGCGCCGCGGCGCGATGGTTCGGGAAATTGGCATGGACATAGCTCCACCGGCCGTTCTTGGCCGGGTACATGCCCATCACTTCGTTGCGGTCGCCGCGAACCTTGACGCCGTTTACCTGCAAGTAATTGCCGCTGCGCAGCGAGGCTGTCGCGTGGCGCAGATCGACTGCCACGTCTTGTCGGCGCCCGCCGCGCAATTCCCATAGATCGGCGGCCGCAAGCCCGGTGGCCGCCACGGCGGCTGCACTGGTCTCGCCGATGCGGAATGGGGTCGGCAATACCGGGTCGGAACCGCCGGTAATCTCGACCGTCCGGGCGCGGTCCTCGGGCAATCCGGCGACCGGCAAAATCGTGCGCAGAGCGTCATGGGCGGTCATGCTCGGATTTCTCCCCTGATGTATGCGGCGCCCGCTTCTTTCGGCGCCGCGCGATCCCTAATGATGCCGTGGAACGGGCCGGGAGGAAATGGCGATCAGCCCACCGATGCTGCCGGCGCGTGATTTTTGCCTGTCGGAATCGCGGCGAGATGCCGCGGCCAGCCTTGGATTTTATGCCGGCCGGCCACTCCAAGGGATACTAGACATAGTCATTGTCTATAATATACATCCGGTATAGGTCAGCGCTTTCGAGAGACGCCCCCATGAAACGAACCGCGATCGCTGCGGTCCTGACCCTCGCCCTGCTGGCGATCGTGATGTCCTGGGTCATCGATACCGTCGCGCCGAGCGCCGAGGCCCAATCGCCGCCGCCTTCAGGGCCAGGGGTTCCGGTCACCGCCGGCACGGTCGCAAGCACCGATGTGCCGGTCTTCTTGAACGCGATCGGCACCGTCCAGGCGTACAACATGGTCACGATCAAGAGCCGGGTCGACGGCCAGATCGTCAAGGTCGCCTTTGCCGAGGGCCAGGACGTCAAGGCCGGGACGGCGCTCATTCAGATCGATCCGCGGCCGTTCCAGGCGCTGCTCGATCAGGCGATGGCGACAAAGCAGAAGGATGAGGCGCAGCTGGCAAGCGCCCAGGCCGATCTCGTGCGCTGGGCCGAGCTGGTGCCGCAGGGCGTCAAATCGCGCCAGACCTACGACCAGCAAAAGGCGCTGGTGCAGCAATTGCAGGCTACGGTCAAGGCGGACGACGCGCAGATCGAGACCGCCCGCCTCAATCTCAGCTACGCCGATATCCGCGCGCCGATCGACGGCCGGCTCGGCATGCGGCTGGTCGATGCCGGCAATATGGTGCGCGCGGCCGATGCGGCGGGTCTGGTTACGATTTCTCAGATCAAGCCGATCTTTGTCAGCTTCACCGTGCCGCAGGAGAATTTACACAAAATACACGAGAAGCAGGCCGGCGGCGCGCTCGCGGTGGTGGCCTTTGGCGGCGACAACAAGACGCAACTCGCCGAAGGCAAGCTGAGCGTCATCGATAATGCGATCGATCAGCCGACCGGGACGATCCGCCTCAAGGCGACCTTCGCCAATGCCGAGGAGCGGCTGTGGCCCGGAGAGTTCGTCAATGTGCGGCTGGTTCTGTCGGTGCGCAAAGGCGCGCCAACGGTGCCGGCGCAGACCGTGCAGGACGGCCCGACCGGCCAGTACGCTTATGTCATCAAGGATGACAGCACCGTCGAACGGCGGCAGGTTGAGGTCGCCACGGTGCAGGACGGGCTCGCGGTTATCGGCAAGGGGTTGTCGCCCGGCGAAAAGGTGGTCGTGGAAGGTCAGTATCGCCTGACCAACGGCGCGCGGGTCAAAGTTGAAGCGGCCGCTCGGGGAGCTGCCGGATGAGCCCGATCACCAGAATGCCGATACAGGGGCCGGCCGGCTGGCGAGGAAAACGCCGATGAGCATCTCCGAACCTTTCATCCGGCGGCCGATCGCGACCTCGCTGTTGATGCTCGGCATGCTCGTCTTCGGCATCGGTGCCTACAATCTGCTGCCGGTTGCGGCACTGCCGAAGGTCGATTTCCCGACCATCGTGGTCACGACCAACTATCCCGGCGCCAGCCCTGACACGATGGCCTCCGCGGTGGCGACACCGCTCGAACAGCAATTTGCCGCCATTTCCGGCCTCGCCGAGATGACTTCAACGAGTGGTCTCGGCACGACGATGATCACGATGCAGTTCGATCTGGAGCGCAATATCGACGCCGCCGCCCAGGATGTGCAGCAGGCGATCAACGCAGCTACGGGCCTGTTGCCGAAAGATCTGCCAAGCCCGCCGACTTACCGCAAGACCAACCCGGCCGATCGGCCGGTGCTGATCTACGCCGTTCATTCCGACTCGTTGCCGGTTTACCGCATCGATGACTACGCCTACACGATCATCGCCCAGAAGCTGTCGACCGTGAAAGGCGTCGCCGAATCGCGGATCTTCGGCCAGAAGCCCTACGCGGTGCACATCCAGGTCAATCCGGCGGCGCTGGCGGCGCGCGGCATCGGCCTCGAAGAGGTCCGCAGCGCGCTTTCCCAGGCGACCGTCAACGTGTGGCGCATCGGTGCGCCAGTGCGTCTTGGTGACATCGCCGATGTTATCGATGGCGTGCAGAACGCGCGGGCCGGCGCCTGGTTCGAACACAAGCCCGCTGAGGGGCTGGCGGTCCAGCGCGAGGCCGGCGCCAATACAAATCAGGTGGTCGACACGATCAAGAATCTGCTGCCGAAGCTGCTGGAGTCGATCCCGCCCACTGTGCATGTCGATTTGGTGTCGGATCGCTCGCTGGTGATCCGCGCGGCGGTGCACGACGTACAGTTCACGATGATGCTGACGATCGGATTGGTCGTCCTCGTTATCTTCATTTTCCTGCGGACCCTGTGGGCCACCGTAATCCCGAGCGTGGCCGTGCCCTTATCGCTGCTCGCGACCTTCGCGGTCATGTATGGCATCGGCTACAGCCTCGATAACATCTCGCTGATGGCGCTGACGATCTCGGTCGGCTTTGTCGTCGACGACGCGATCGTCATGATCGAGAACATCGTGCGCTATCTCGAGCAGGGCTACCGGCCGTTCGAGGCGGCGCTGAAGGGCGCCAGCCAGATCGGTTTCACGATCATCTCGATCACCTTCTCGCTGATTGCCGTGTTCATCCCGCTATTGTTCATGAGCGGCATCATCGGCCGGCTGTTCCGCGAGTTCGCGGTGACGGTGTCGGTGGCGGTGATCGCCTCGGCGGTCATTTCCCTGACCCTGACGCCTGTGATGTGTTCGCTGTTCCTGAAGGGCCACAGCGAGCGTCCGCCGGGGAGGCTCAGCCGGCTCGCCGAGCGCGGCTTTCAGGCGACGCTCCGTGGCTATGACAGAGGCCTCAAATTCGTCTTTCGGCACCAGTTCGTGACACTGATGTCGACCCTGATCCTGATGGCCGCGACCGGCCTGCTCTATATGAAGATCCCGAAAGGCTTCTTCCCGCAGCAGGATACCGGTTTCATCTTCGGCCAAGCCGAGGCGCGGCAGGACACTTCGTTCCTCAAAATGGAGGGGATGGTCCATCAAGTCGCCGAGATCGTGCAGAAAGACCCGGCGGTGGCCGGCGTGTTCTATTTCGCCGGCGCCTACGCCTACAACCCGACCGAGAATACCGGCCGCGTGTTCATTCAGCTGAAGCCGCACGACACGCGCAAGGAGACCTCGGACCAGGTCATCCAGCGCCTGCGCCCCAAGGTGGCGGCGGTGCAAGGGCTCAAATTCTTTATGCAATCCGGGCAGGACATCAGCGTCGGCGGACGCCTCAGCCGCACCCAATACCAGTACACGCTGACCGACACGGATAGCAACGAGCTCAATCACTGGGCGCCGATCGTCGACGCGGCGATGCAGAAATTGCCGGAACTGCAGGACGTCGCCTCGGACCAGCAGATTGCCGCGCCGCACATGGCGATCGAGATCGATCGCGACGCCGCTTCGCGGCTCGGGTTGTCGGCCTCGCTGATCGACGAGACGCTGTACGACGCGTTCGGCCAGCGCCAGATCGCGACGATGTACACCTCGACCAATCAGTACAAAGTCATCCTTGAGGTGCAGCCGCAGTTCCAAGACGACCCGAGCGCGCTATCGAAGATCTACGTGCCGGGACCGCCCCCGAGCGCGGGATCGCCCCCGGTGCAGATACCGCTCAGCAGCTTTGCCCACTTCACCTCGAAGGTCGAACCGCTGTTGCTGAGTCATCAAGGGCAGTTCCCGGCAGTGACGATCTCGTTCAACCTCGCCCCCGGGGTGGCGCTCGGCGAGGCGATCGATCGCATCCAGGCGCTGGAACGCGAGCTGCACATGCCGGCGACGGTCACCGGCGCCTTTACGGGGACGGCGCAGGCGTTCCAGGCCTCGCTCTCCTCGACGCCGCTCCTGGTCGCGGCGGCGATCCTGGTGGTCTATATCGTGCTCGGTGTGCTCTACGAGAGCTACATCCACCCGATCACGATCCTGTCCGCCTTGCCTTCCGCGGGGGTCGGCGCGCTGCTCGCGCTGATCCTGTGGCCGCGGCCGGGCCACACGCCGTCCGCCAAATTCGACGCGTGGACGGTTTTTGACCCGTCGGTCGGGCTGCCGGCTAATTACGAGCTGACCGTCATCGCGATTGTCGGGGTCGTTCTGCTGATCGGCATCGTCAAGAAGAACGCGATCATGATGATCGACTTCGCGCTCCACGCCGGGCGCCACGAGGGCAAGAGCCCGCTCGAGGCGATCCATGAAGCCTGCCTGTTGCGCTTTCGCCCGATCATGATGACGACCTTCGCGGCGCTGTTCGGCGGTTTGCCGATCGCGATCGGCGGCGGCGCCGGATCGGAATTGCGCCGCCCGCTCGGCATCGCGATTGTCGGCGGGCTATTGGTATCGCAATGGCTGACGCTCTACACGACGCCGGTCATCTATCTCTATCTCGACCGATTGAGTCACTTCCTTGGTGGCAAACGCCGTCAGCCGTCGCGTCTCGCCGAGGCGCTGACCGATCGGCCGCGGCCCGGTCGCCTGGTGGAGGATCCGCATGTCGCCGAATGATCTGCTGCCGATCGCGCCGGGGATCGGTACTGCGGCCGAGCCGCGCGGAGCGGCGCGCCTGGATCCCGCGGCATTGCAGCCAAATGTCGGGGCATTGCTGCATGATGTGGCGCGGCTGATCCGCCGCCGTTTCGATCGCCGCGCCCGGCAGACCGGCCTCGCGATCACCCGTCAGCAGGCGCGCGCGTTGCTGTCGATTGCCCGCACGGAGGGGTTGAGCCAGGCGGCAATCGCGACCCTGCTCGATATCGAGCCGATCGCGCTGGTGCGCCTGTTGGACCGGTTGCACGAGGAGGGGCTCGTCGAGCGCCGGCTGCATCCGACCGACCGGCGCGTCCGCACCTTGTGGCTGACGCCGCTCGGCCGGACGATGGTCGACCGCATCCTCGCGATCAACGCACAGATCCGCGAAGAGGCCTGTGCCGGGTTGAGCCCCTCGGCGCGCGACGCGTTGTTGCGCACCCTCGACCACATGAAGGCGAACCTGCTCATCGACGAGGAAGGGGAGAGCGCCGCCGCCGAGTAACGGCGGCCAGGGACCGAAGGCAGCCGGCGGCAGAACTCTCAGGCGGCACCGGCCGAAGCGCTCTCGATGATTTCGGCGAGCCCCTTGGCGAGATCGAATTTGAGCCGCGGGATGCGCTCGAGATCGGTGCCGGTCACTCGCACGAAGCGCGCCCCGTCGGGGAACTCGATGTTGTGGATCGCCCGGATGTCGTAGGTCCCGGCGTGGCCGGGCTCCAGCCGGTAGCGCCGCGCAACCTGGATCGTCGCCGGGCCGGGGTCGTTCTTGCCGTCGGTGCGGCGCCATTCGGTCATGTCGGTGTACTGGGTCGCCTGGCCGTACACTGCCCATGAGGCGCCGTGATCGTGCGGCGGCGATTTGTGCCCTTTCGGATTGATATGGGCGAGCACGACAAAACCGAGCTCGGCGTCTTCGTAAAGCGTGTGCCGGCCGGGCGGCGCCGACAGGACATGCCGGTCAAGAAAACCCGGCTCGGCGAGCAGCCGCTCCAGGTTTTGCCGCACCTTCTCGCGCCCGCCGGGGCCGGTGTCGGTCTTCAGCGCCGTCCGGCAATCATCGCAGAACGCATCGAGTGAATAGGACATCTCGTTTCCTCCTCAGACGGCCAGAAAGCCGCCATCGACATAGAGTTCGGCGCCGGTGATATAGGACGCCTCGTCCGACGCCAGGAACAGCACCGCGTTCGCCACCTCTTCGACCTGGCCGGCGCGGCCGAGCGGCACGCCTTCGAGCAACTTGGCGCGCACCGCCGGGTCGGCGGTGCGGCCCGAGGTGCGCATCGGCGGCATCAGCCCGGGATGAACCGAATTGACCCGGATATTGTGACGCCCGTGCTGCACCGCTGCCGCCTTGGTCAGCGTCCGCACCGCGCCTTTCGAGGCGTTGTAGGCGACATGGATGCCGCGCTGGCCGGTCACCCCCGAGATCGACGAGATGTTGACGATCGAGCCGCCGCCCGATTTGCGCATGACCGGGATCACGTGCTTCATGCCGAGAAAAGTGCCGGTCGCGTTGATGCCCATAATGCGTTCCCAGGCCCCGGTCTCGAACAGATCCTCGACCGCGCTGCCGCTGATCCCGGCGTCGTTGACCAGGATGTCGAGCTTGCCGTAGGCGGCGAGCGTGGCGTCGATTGCCGCCTGCCATTCCGCCTCGCTGGTCACGTCGAGATGGCGGAACATCGCCGCGCCGTTCGCCTGCGTGATCTCGGCGGCAACGCGCTTGCCCTCCTCGTCGAGCTT
>VAZR01000195.1 GCA_005888515.1 Alphaproteobacteria bacterium
GCAATGATCGGGCATGGATCCCGGGGGGATCGGCGCGGCTTCGAAGGAAGGATCGACATGACCTTGATTGCGATGGCTAAAAAGACCGGACGCAACCTGGCGATCGGCGCCGGAATCCTGGCTGCGGTGTCGCTCGGCGTGGCGCCGGGCACCGCCTATGCGCAGCACCGCGGCGGTGGTGGCGGCGGCAGCTGGGGCGGCCATTCCGGCGGCAGCTGGAGCGGTCATTCCGGCGGCAATTGGCACGGCGGCGGCGGTTGGCACGGCGGCGGCTGGCGCGGCGGATGGCACGGCCGCGGTGGAGGCTGGGGCTGGCCGGTGGCGGCCGGGCTGTTCGCCGGCGCCGCACTCGCCTCCTACCCGTATTACGGCTACGGCTACGGCTACCCGTATTACGGCTACGGCTACCCGTACGGTTATGGTTACGGTTACCCGTATTACGGCTACTGAGCGCCTGAATTAACCGCTGACTGAGTCCCTGGGGCCGCCCGCCCGCGAACTTGCGATCGCCGCTCGCGCGACAGCAAGACCGGGCTGCGGCCCCAGTTCAGGCGTGTCCACGCGCTTGACACCCCCGGCCATCAGTCCGTGATGATCGAAGAACAGCGGCGGCGCGTTGCTGCTGCCGCTGGCCCGCGGGGCTGATCCAATCCTGATGCCTCCTCCCTGCCTGGTGAGCGGGGGATATTTGACCGACATCCGACACGATCGCAGGTTGAACGGTGGGGCTGTTGGTTCGGCCGTCACCGTACTGCTCTGTGAGCACATCGGATGGAGGCAGGAATGCGTGTCGTAAGCACCTCGAATGCCATCGGTCTGTTGGCGATGATTGTCGGAGCCGGCCTGAGCTTCGGCCCGGCCAATGCAGCTAGCGCGATTCCGTCCAGCGCGACCAGCGCCGGATCGTCGAGCGCAACGGGCGGCGCGTCATCGAACACGACGGCGACCGAGACGAGGCAGCAATTCAAGGCCGAGGAGAAGGCCGAACGCAAGGCGTTCAATACCGAGGAAAGATCCGAGCGCAAGGCATTCGACGCGACGCATCCGACGGCGGCGCAGCGCCGTACCTTCAACGCTGAAGAGAAGAGCGAACGCAAGGCCTTCAAGGGCCAGGAGAAAGCCGAGAAACGCGCGTTCAAGGCCGAGGAGAAAGCCGAGAAGCGCGCCTTCAAGGCGGCGCATTCCGGTTCGGGCCACTCCGGCCGGGCTTACTCGGACTCGCGAAGAGCGGCGCCGGCCTACTCGCATTCCGGCCGGTCCGGCCAGCCCGTCACCAGCGCGCGCGGCTTTGGCGGCGGCTCGCATCCCGGCGGACATCACGGCAAAGGCTGATCGCGCGCGACCGCCGCGCGCCTCGGTAAAGCGCCGCCTCTGCTAATCTCCGCGCGCGCTTGACTCCCCTGGCCACCCGTCTATGACGGGCGGCTTCGGGGGAGGGGAGAGGCGCCGCGCATGAAACGGGCTTTTGTATTTCCCGGACAGGGCTCGCAATTCCCCGGCATGGGGAAGGCGCTGGCCGAGGTGTCCTCGACCGCGCGCTATTTGTTCGAGGAGATCGACGACGCGTTGTCGCAGCGTCTGTCGCGGCTGATGTTCGAGGGCGCGGAAAGCGATCTGATGCTGACCGAGAACGCGCAGCCCGCGCTGCTCGCCACGAGCCTCGCGGTCATGCGCGTCCTCGAGGCCGAGGCCGGTTTCGATCTCGCGCGCGGCGCCGTCTATGTGGCGGGCCATTCGCTCGGCGAGTATTCCGCGCTCGCCGCCGCCGGCGCGCTGTCGGTCCCCGACGCGGCGCGGCTTGTCAAGCGCCGCGGCCAGGCGATGCAAAAGGCGGTGCCGGTCGGCGAGGGCGCGATGGCCGCGCTCCTCGGCCTCGACATCGATGCGGCGCGCGAGGTTGCCAGGGAGGCGTCGGGCAGGCTCGTCTGCGCCGTCGCCAACGACAACGCGCCCGGCCAGATCGTCGTGAGCGGCCATGCCGCGGCTGTCGCGCATGCCATCGCGCTCGCCGCCGAGCGCGGCAGCCGCCGCTCGATCATGTTGCCGGTATCGGCGCCGTTTCATTCGCCGCTGATGCACCCCGCCGCCGAAATCATGAAAGAGGCGTTCGAGGAGGTCGAGTTCCGCCGCCCCACCGTGCCGCTCGTCGCCAACGTCACCGCCAAGGAAACCACCGACCCCGGCGAGATCAAGGCGCTGCTGGTCGAGCAGGTGACGCAGATGGTGCGCTGGCGCGAGACCGTCTTGCTGTTTGCCGCGAACCAGGTCGAGGAAGTCGTCGAACTGGGCGCCGGCCGCGTCCTCGCCGGCCTCGTGAAGCGCATCGACCGCGACCTCGCCGCCACCTCCGTCGGCACCCCAGCCGAAATCGACGAGCTCGTAAAGCGCCTCTGATGACGTTGTCGAAGCAGGTGTGCGAGCGTGGCCGCGCCAGCCCCTCTCCCGCACCGCGGGAGAGGGTGGCTGAGGGCACAGCCCGAAGCCGGGTGAGGGCTTTCCGGCAGGACATTCGCCCCCTCACCCCAACTCTCTCCCCCGATGGGGGAGAGGGGGTCTTTTGGGGCTCTGTGACATGTTCGACCTGACCGGCCAGACCGCGCTCATAACCGGCGCCTCGGGCGGCATCGGCGGCGCGATCGCCCGCGCGCTGCATCACCAGGGCGCCGCCGTCGCGCTGGCCGGCACCCGCACATCCGTCCTTGCCGACCTCGCCGCCGACCTCGGCGAGCGCGCCCACCCGCTCTCCGCCGATCTCGCCGATCCCGAAGCGATCGACCGCCTCGTCCACGACGCCGAGGCGGCGCTCGGCAAGATCGACATCCTGGTCAACAACGCCGGCATCACTCGCGACAATCTCGCGCTGCGCATGAAGGACGAGGATTGGCAGGCCGTCCTCGATGTGAACCTGACCGCCGCCTTCCGCCTGTCGCGCGCCGCGTTGCGCGGCATGGTGCGCCGGCGTCACGGCCGCATCATCTGCATCACCTCGATCGTCGGCGTCACCGGCAATCCCGGCCAGGCCAATTACGCCGCCGCCAAGGCCGCGATGATCGGGATGGCGAAATCCATCGCCGCCGAGGTCGCGACCCGCGGCATCACGGTCAACTGCATCGCGCCGGGCATCATCGCGACCGCGATGACCGACAAGCTCAATGACGAGCAGAAGGCGCGCATCCTGGCGCAGATCCCGATGGCCCGGCTCGGCACGCCCGACGACATCACCGCCGCGGCGGTCTTTCTCGCCAGCCCCGAGGCCGCCTACGTGACCGGCCAGACCCTGCACGTCAACGGCGGCATGGCGATGATCTGACCCCACATCGGTCCCGAGCTGTGCTCCGGTCCGCTAATGGCCCCTCACCCCGGCCCTCTCCCCGCGAGCGGGGAGAGGGAGAGCAGCTTCGCCGCTGTGACTCCACCTCTGCCTCGCAGCAACGGTGGCACAGGGAGCATTCGTAGAGGCTTCGCCGCGCGTTCCCTCTCCCCGCGGGCGGGGAGAGGGACAGGGTGAGGGGCAAATCTCCCTCTCTCACTCTCTCATTGCGAATCCGCCGAAGCCGGCGGCGAAGGTACATGAACCCGATTGGGCCGCTTTGGACGCGTTGACCGATGAAGAGATCGCGGCGCAAATCGCGGCTAATCCTGACGCCGCACCCGACATATCCAATTGGTCGCTCGATGATCCGAAGGTCCGGATTTTGGTGCCGACCGACGTCAAGGCGATCCGCGCCAAATTCGGCATGTCTCAGGATCGCTTCGCGAAAACCTTCGCGCTGAACCTGGCGACGTTGCGCGATTGGGAGCAGGAGCGGCGGATGCCGCACGGGCCGGCGCGCACCCTGTTGCAGATCATCGACCGCGAGCCCGAGGCGGTGCGCCGCGCGCTCCGCGCAAAGGCGACACCGCTCCGCAAGAGCCGCAAGCGAGTCGCGGCAAAGCCCAAGCCCAAATCCAAGACGATACCGCGGCAATCGGCGGCTCGCAGGCAAGTCTCGTGAATAGGGTCGGTCGAGCAGGGAAACGGCCATGATCCGCGCCATCGCCTGCCCGTATTTCCGCCGCGCCTTTGGCTGGTGCGTGCCGATCGGCGGGCTCGGCGGGCTGATCGGGCTGGGCGGCGGCGAGTTCCGCTTGCCGGTGTTGATGCACGGCATCGGCTTCGACGCGCGCTCGGCGGTGCCGCTGAACCTGCTGATCAGCCTGGTGACGCTGAGCTTTGCGCTGGCGTTCCGCAGCGGCGCGGTGTCGCTCGGGGCCGTCGTGCCCTATCTGCCGGCGATGCTCGGGCTTGTGGCCGGCGGCATGGCGAGCGCGATCGTCGGCGCGCGCTTCGTCAGCCGGCTGACCGACCGGCGTCTGGTGCGGCTGATCGCAATCCTGCTCGGCATGCTCGGGCTGTTGTTGATGACCGAGTCGTTTCTGCCATTCCCGTCGGGCGATCTGCTGCCGCCGAGTCCGGCGGCGCATCTCGCCGCCGGCTTCGTGATCGGGGTCGGCGTCGGCCTCGTCAGCAGCATGCTGGGAGTCGCCGGCGGAGAATTGCTGATCCCGGCGCTGGTGCTGATCTTTGGCGCCGACATCAAGACCGCCGGCTCGGCCAGCATCCTGATCTCGCTCGGCATCGTCGGGGTCGGCCTGTGGCGCTTCTGGCAAGCCGGCGCGCTGCCGGCCTGGCGAGGTGCCCGCCGCATCACGACGGCGATGGCGTTGGGTTCGATCCTCGGCGCGATGCTCGGCGGTCTCGCGGTCGCCTACGCGCCGGTCGCGTTTTTGAAACTGCTGCTCGGTGCTGTGCTGCTCGCCGCCGCCGCAAAAACCATCAAGGGGACATTCATGAGCGACGATCCGCGCTGGCAGGTGATGCTCGATTTCGGCGCCTGGGCCGAGACGCGGGAAACCGGCGGCGACGAATTCGCCCGGCGCTTCCAGGAGGATTACATTGCCGTCGCCGAGGCGATCGCCGCCGACCGCACGGTCCCGGCTCGCGATCGCGCGATCGCCCGCGAGATCGTCGCACAGTTCGCACGCGCCGTGCGGGCCAACGCGCCCGCCCTGTTGGCCGCGACCGCGAAGGTGGTGCGCGATCCGAATACGCCGACCGCGGAGCGCGCCGAATTCGCCGAGCTGCTGGCCCGTGCCGTCGAGGCAATCCCGGCGGCATCCGATACCCGCCATTGATACGCACACGCTGCGCCAGGCGGTCCGTCTCGTCGCTTAGACGAGAGGGAATTGCAGTAGCGGGTGCTTTTCCTGCGGATCGGCAAACGCCCTTTTTCCCAAATAGGGAACATCCCTATATAAGACCGTGCAGATCATCGCCCGCCGGACCCTGCGGCAATTCTGGGAGCGGTATCCCTCGGCGGAAACGCCGTTGCGGACTTGGTATGCGATGGTCGATCAGGCTGTGTGGACCGGTTCTGCCGATGTTAAAGAGCAATTCGGGAATTCGGTGGATTTTGTCCCCGATAACCGGGTCATCTTCGATATCGGCGGCAACAAGTACCGGCTCGTGGCCCACGTCGCTTATCGTTACCGGCGCGTGCTCGTGAAGTTCATCGGCACACATGCCGAATACGACAGGATTGACCCGGCCACGGTGTGAGAGGAGAGGCCGCATGGAGATTCGCCCGATCCGGACCGAGGCCGATTACGATGCGGCGTTGCGGGAGATCGCGGAGTATTTCGAGAATGAGCCCGCACCCGGCACGCCCGAGGCCGATCGTTTCGATGTCCTCGCCGCGTTGATCGGCGCCTACGAGGATCGGCATTGGCCGATCGAGGCGCCCGATGCGGTCAGCGCGATCCGCGAGGTGATGGCGCTGAAGGGCTATGGCCAGTCCGATCTCGCCGCTCTGCTCGGCTCACGCTCGCGCGCCTCCGAGATCCTCAGCCGGAAGCGAGGCTTGACGTTGGAACAGGCCCGCCTTCTGCATAGAGAGTGGCACATTCCGAGCGACAGCCTGCTCGCGGAGTGATCCCGCATTCGCTGCGCCAGGCCGTCCGCCTCGTCGCAATCCTGAACCTCGCTTATTTCGGTATCGAGTGCGCCGTGGCGCTGTCGATCGGCTCGGTGTCGCTGTTCGCCGACAGCATCGATTTTCTCGAAGACGCCTCGGTCAATTTTCTGGTCCTGGCGGCGCTGGCCTGGTCCGCCAGGGCGCGGGCGCGGGTCGGGATGCTGCTCGCGGCGATATTGCTGGTCCCCGGTCTGGCGACCTTGTGGATGGCCTGGCACAAATTCATGCTGCCTGTTCCGCCCGCGCCGCTGCCGCTGAGCCTGACCGGGTTGGGCGCCTTTGTCGTCAACCTGTCCTGCGCGGCGATGCTGGTACGCTTCCGGCATCATGGCGGCAGCCTGTCGCGCGCCGCGTTTCTGTCCGCCCACAACGACGCGCTGGCGAACATCGCGATCATCGCCGCGGCCGGCGTCACCGTGCCGTTCCCGTCCGCCTGGCCGGATCTGATCGTCGGGTTGGCGATTGCCGCGCTGAACGCCGGTGCGGCGAGGGAGGTCTACGGCGCCGCCCGGGCCGAACAGGCCGAGGCTCTTCCCTAGTGTGGTGGATTTGAAGTTCCCATCATTTCGGTGGCGGGCGCGTTTGGGAACTTCAAATCCAAAACCACACTAGCTTCACTAAGTTTTCTAGTGTGCTTTCGAATCCGAAATTCGCCCAAAGCCAGCCGCGAGATACAGCGAATTTCAGATTCGGCACACTAGTGGAGGTTTTCTGATGTCAAGACAGGTCGCCGCAAAAGCTGAAGCCTTCCAGAAGATGAACAAAAAGGGAGATCTTTTGCTTTTTGTTCGGCCTTACCAGCCGATCCCCGCGTGCTACGAATCTCGGTCGGTGGTCTACCGTACACTTCAACAAAGGCGGAGTTGAACCGTCGCAGGCTCCGAAAGCCCGCCTGCATCGCTATCTCGGTCATCGGCAGGCTGGTCTGGTCCAAGAGCCGTTTAGCTCGCTGCACCCGTGCGGTCCTTGCCGCCGGTATAGAACCGCCCGTCATAGGCCGCGTTTCGCGCCAAGCGCGCACGATCACATTCCGCAAAGTCGAGCGACATGCGGACGATCATAGTCGCTGCCGCTTCTCGACCAGACTCCCTTTTGGGGATGGAGTCCGGTTTTGGCCAGCAACAGCGGCTCGGTTCCCCTACATCCGATCGCGAGCGCTCAGGACGGTGATCCGGCCGCCACGAGACGCTTCAGGCACCTAACGTCAGCCGACTCGCGGGAGAGTGAGATTGCAACAGCACCGAAACATCGAAGTCAGCGGCGCGACGCTCGAATGCACCCTCTACGGTTCGGGCACTCCGGTTGTGTTGCTCGCGAATGCCGGCTGCAGCAGCGGTTATTTTGACGATCTGGCGCGCGCGCTCGCTGCCGGAGGGTTGCAAGCCATCTGTGTCAATATGCGCGGCACTGGAGAGAGCCGCGGCTCTCTCGACGGCATCACTGTGCATGATTTGGCCGCCGATGTGGCTGGGGTTCTTGAAGCTTTGGATTGCGGTCCGGCGCACCTCGTCGGCCATGCCTTCGGCAATCGGGTCGCTCGCTGTTTGGCGGTCGACCGGCCCGCGCTGTTGCGCAGCGTGACGCTGCTTGCGGCGGGCGGTCTGATTGTACCCGCAACACCACTCGGCACGAACTTTCGCAACGCTACCGAAGTCAAGATGAACGG
>VAZR01000196.1 GCA_005888515.1 Alphaproteobacteria bacterium
CCACCGGGAAGCGCGAATAAGCACTGTCGCGGATATGGCGGCGGATCTCCTCCTCCGGGTCGTCGAGATCGAGGAATTCGATCTGGGTGCGCGGCGTCATGACCGCGCTGACCCGACGGTCGCCGAGCCGTAGCGCCATCTCGACGATCGCGGTCTCGGCCTGGGGAATGTGCCCGGCCGCCACCCCTTCGCGCAGCATGAAGCCGATTTCCTGGTCGGTTACCGGTGCCGGTTCGCCGCGCAACGGCAACAGCCGCAGCAACAGGTCGGTGGTCGTGCTCAACAGCCATTCGATCGGCGCGCCGATGCGCGCCAGGCCCCGCATGAAGCGCGCCAGCGCCGCCGCGATGCCCTCGGGGTGGATCATCGCGATGCGCTTCGGCACCAGCTCTCCGAGGATCAGCGAGAAGAACGAGATGCCGATCACCACCACCGCCATGCTGATCACATGCGCGTAGTCGGCGAGGAAACCTCCATACTCACCAAGATAATCCTGCAGCCGCTCGCCGAGCGTGGCTTCGCCGAACGTGCCGAGCAACACCGCGATAATCGTAATGCCGATCTGGACGGTTGCCAGCAGGCGCGACGGATCGGCCTTGAGCTCGAGCGCCGCTTCGGCGCCGGCATTGCCCTCGGCCGCCAGCGGCTGCAATCGCGCCGGCCGCGCCGAGACCAGCGCGATTTCGGCCATCGCGAAAAAGCCGTTCAACAGGATCAGCAGCAGAACGATCGCAAGATGCAGGGTCAGCATGAGAGCCCGCGAGTTGCCCGACATTCCCGCGAGCGCGGGAATCCAGGGGGAATGGGCTCCGGCATTTGCCCTGGACCCCCGCTTTCGCGGGGGTGACGAGTGGGAAAACTAACCTAGGCTGCGGTGAGTCCGAACGGTGGCAGCCTCAGAATCCAATGGTCAGCGCGAATAATATTCGATGACGAGATTGGGCTCCATCGTCACCGGGTAGGGAACATCAGCCAATTTTGGCGCGCGGACGAAGCGCCCGCGCATGCGGTCGTGGTCGATCTCGACGTAATCGGGAACGTCGCGCTCGCTCGACTGCGCCGCTTCCAGAACCAGCGCCATTTGCTTTGCCCGCTGCCTCAGCTCGATCGTGTCGCCGTCACGCAGCTGGTAGGAAGCGATGTTGACCCGCTTGTCGTTGACCAGCACATGGCCGTGATTGACGATCTGCCGCGCCGCGAACGGGGTCGGCGCCAGCTTCATGCGATAGACCGTCGCGTCGAGGCGGCGCTCCAGCAGCTCGATCAGATTCTCGCCGGTATCGCCGCGCCGCCGCACCGCCTCTTCATAAAGCTTGCGGAACTGCCGCTCGCCGATATTGGCGTAATAGCCCTTGAGCTTCTGCTTGGCAGCAAGCTGCGTGCCGTAGTCCGACGGCTTCTTGCGCCGCTGGCCGTGCTGGCCCGGCCCGTATTCGCGACGATTCAGCGGGCTTTTCGCCCGGCCCCATAAATTGACGCCGAGACGGCGGTTGATCTTGTACTTCGATTCCTCGCGCTTGCTCATATCAGCCGTATCCGGTTTAGGTTGTTATTGTCCCAATAGGGCCATCCCGTGCGCAAACGCATGGAGGCCGGGGCGAATTGCCCGCGTTCTTGGGAAGGGGGTGCACTATAGTCAGCGGCCCGGCGAAGTCAAACCGGCGACTCCTCTCGTCCGATCTCTCACCACCATCGGTCGCCCCGGCGCGTCCCATCTCGGCGGTGATCGCCGCCTGGTGCGAAGCGGGGCTTGATGGCTGCGCATTGCTGCTCGCGCCGATCTTGGTGTTGGTGCCGCATGGCGTAGCGCCGCTCGTCGCGGTCGCCGGCCTGTGCGCGGCCGGGCTTGTCGCCGCCAGCTCGCCCTATCGCTTCACATCGCTGCGGCTGCCGGCGATCTGCCTGCTCGGGCTGCTGGTATGGGGCGGGGTGTCCACGATGTGGTCAATCGATCCGCAGCGCACCCTGATCCTCGATTTGCGGCTCGCCGGCCTATTCGCCGCCGGGCTGACGCTTACCGCAGCGGCAGACCGGCTCGCCGCACCATTGCGGCTGGTGCTGCTTCTGCTGACCGGCCTAGCCATGGGGATCGGGCTGACCTGGTTCGATCTCGCGAGCAGCGGCGGTCTGAGCCAGCACATCTCGCTGCGGGCATTCCGCCCGTTTCGACTGAACCAGATTGCGGTTGGATTGGCGATCCTGACTTGGCCGGTCGCCGCCTGGCTCATTCAGAGCGGTCGGAAGGTGCTGGCGCTGATCGCTGCGGCATTGATGGTCGGAACGATCGCGCTACTCGAAGACGCCGCCGCCAAAACTGCCCTCGCCGCCAGCCTGCCGATCACCGTCTTGCTCTATGGCTGGCGCTGTCGTATCGCGCGCGTTGCTGCGCTGCTCTCGGTGATCGCCATTCTGACCGCGCCGCTGACCCTCCCGGCTCTCGGCCGCTTGCCGGCGGTGCTCGCAACAGCAGATGCAATCAAGGGCTCGGCCGGACACCGGCTGCTGATTTGGTCGTTTGTCGGCGACCGCATCGCCGAACGGCCATGGCTCGGCTGGGGACTCGACGCCTCGCGCGCGATCCCTGGCGGGAAGGAAGAAATCCGCCCCGGTTTGAACCGGCTGCCGCTGCATCCGCACAACGCCGCGTTGCAGGTGTGGTTGGAGCTGGGCCTGCCCGGGTCGCTGCTGTTCGCGTTGTTTGTCGGCTGGCTGTGGCTGCGTCTCGGCGCGGCGTCGTGGCCGCGCCTTTATGCCGCCGCGGCCGGCGGCAGCCTGACGGCAGCACTAACCGCCGCCTGCGGCGCCTATGGCATCTGGCAGGAGTGGTGGCTCGGCACCCTGGGCCTGACGCTGTTCGCGGTCCTCGTCATGGCGCGGGCGGCCGGACCGCCCGCCACCGCTACTCCGCCGCCGCGGCCCGATTGGCGCGGCGACGATCGTTGATGTCGAGCAGGCGCTTGCGCAGCCGGATTGCGGTCGGGGTGACCTCGACCAGCTCGTCATCCTCGATATAGGCGAGCGCCTCTTCGAGGCTCATCTGAACCGGCGGGGTCAGCCGCACCGCCTCATCTTTGGCGGTGGTACGGATGTTGGTCAGCTGCTTGCCCTTCAGCGGGTTGACGTCGAGATCGGTGCCGCGGCTGTGCGCACCGACGATCATCCCGGCATAAACATCGGTGCCCGGCGTGACGAAAAGCGGCCCACGCTCTTCGAGGTTCCACAAGGCATAGGCGACCGCGGCACCCTGCGCGGTCGAGATCAGCACGCCGTTGCGCCGCCCCTCGATCGGGCCCTTGTAGGGGGCATAGCCGTGGAACAGCCGGCTCATCACGCCGCTGCCGCGCGTATCGGTCAGAAACTCGCCGTGATAGCCGATGAGCCCTCGGGTCGGCGCGAGAAACGACAGCCGCAACTTGCCGCCGCCCGACGGCCGCATCTCCTGCAGCTCCGCCTTGCGGCGGCTCATCTTGTCGACGACGATGCCGGAGAATTCCTCATCGACATCTACGATGACCTCTTCGACCGGCTCCTGCCGCTGGCCGGTCTTCGGATCGGTCCTGAACAGCACGCGCGGGCGCGAGATCGACAATTCGAAACCCTCGCGCCGCATCGTCTCGATCAAGACGCCGAGCTGCAGTTCGCCGCGGCCAGCAACTTCAACGGCATCCTTCTCGGCGCTTTCGCTGACCCGGATCGCGACATTGCCCTCGGCTTCGCGGTGCAGCCGCTCGGCGATGACGCGCGAGGTAACCTTGCTGCCGTCTCGGCCGGCCAGCGGGCTGTCATTGACCGAGAAGGTCATCGCCAGCGTCGGCGGGTCGATCGGGTCGGCGGGCAGGGCTTCGGTGACCTCGGGGGCGCAGATCGTGTCGGCCACCGTCGTCTGCGCCAGTCCGGCGATCGCGATGATATCGCCGGCCTGCGCCTCCTCGATCGGCCGCCGGTCGAGCCCGCGAAAGGCCAGCAATTTGGTCAAGCGCGCCTGCTCGATGACCCGGCCGTC
>VAZR01000197.1 GCA_005888515.1 Alphaproteobacteria bacterium
CGCGGCTCTACCGCTTCGCCGACCGGAACCCGGCGATCCGCATCCGCGCAACATCGTACACGCATGACGCGCTGGTGCTCGGCCATTTCCGGCGCTTTATCGCGATCAACGGCGCGCTCGAAGTCGACATCACCGGCCAGGTCAATGCCGAGACCGCGCAAGGACGGCATATCGGGCTGGTTGGCGGGCAGATGGATTTCGTCCGAGCGGCCAATCGCGCGGCGGAGGGGCGATCGATCATCGCGATGCAATCGACCAATCGCGACCGCACCCGTTCGCGCATTGTCGCGAAACTGGCCGATGGTGTCGTGACGACGCCGCGGGCCGAAGCCGACCTCGTGGTCACCGAGCACGGCATCGCCGAATTGCGCGGCCGCACACTTTCCGAATGCGCTCGCGCGCTTGTCTCGATCGCCGACCCAGCCTTCCGCGCCGAACTGGAACGGGCGAACGAGCGGCTGGTGTGAGCCTCGCTGCGGCTCAGGTTCGGGTCAGGTTTCGAGGACGATCTTGCCGGCGTAGCGGCGCGACAACAACGCGGCCATTGCCGCGGCGGCCTCGGCCAGCGGAAACACTTTTGCGACCATCGGCTTGAGCCGACCCGCCTCCCACCAGCGCAGCAATTCGGCGAGGTTGCGGCTGATCAGGACGGGATCGCGCTCGGCCTGCGCACCCCAGACGACGCCAATGACCGAGATGTTCTTGACCAGGATCAAATTGGCCGGGACCGATTGGATGCGGCCGGCAGCAAAGCCGATCACCAGCATCCGCGCCTCCCAATTGACCGCGCGCACGGCCTGATCGAACGCATCGCCGCCGACCGGGTCGAAGACGACGTCGGCGCCCTTGCCCTCGGTCAGCGCGCGCACCCGGTCGCGGATGCTTTCCGTGGTGTAATCGATCAGCTCGTCGGCGCCGCGCGACTTCGCCACCGCCAGCTTTTCGGCACCGCCTGCCGCGGCGATGACCCGTGCGCCAATCGCCTTGCCGATTTCGACGGCGGTCAATCCGACCCCGCCGGCGGCGCCCAAGACGAGCAATGTCTCGCCCGGCCGCAGATGGCCGCGATGGGTCAAGGCAAAATGCGAGGTGCCGTAGGCGACCGGAAAGGCGGCGGCGGTGACGAAATCCATCGCATCCGGGATCGGCACGACGGCGGCGGCATCGAGCACGATTTCCTCGGCATAACCGCCGCCGAAGCGCAGCACCGCGAGCGCCCGCTGCCCGACCCGGAAGCCCTCGACCGCACTGCCGAGCTCGACGATTTCCCCGGCTGCTTCGAGCCCTGGGGTAAACGGAAATGGCGGCTTCACCTGGTACTTGCCGGCGACCATCAGCGTATCGGCGAAGTTGACGCCGGCGGCGCGCACCCTGATGCGCAGCTGGTGCGGCGCGAGGCTCGGACGCTCGGCCTCTTCGGGCTGCAATTTCTCGGGCGGGCCCCACTCACGGCATTGGATTGCCTTCATTTGCGTGTTGCTCCCGCGCTCTGGTCGGCTGGACCGAGGATAGCGCAAAGCGCACGCGAACGGTCGGCCACCGTGCCGCCCAGGAATGGTTAAGGAATCGGCGAGGGCGAGCCCGTTTCGGCGCTCGTTCTCCGCGTTCATCACTCCTTTACGGAACCGGCCATTAAATAGATACCAGGTTTCCTCGGTCGGAGGTTCCGATGTATCGCCGGCAGGCCGACAGCCACACCACAATTGGTTTCTGGCAAGGTTTGGGTTGGGTGCTGGCGGGCACCCTAGCCGCAGCTATCACCGTGGTTCTTGCCGCCGCTTTTAACCATCTCATCATAGTCGGGGCGGTGCTTGCGGCAGTGCTCGGTCTTTACCGCGACCGCCGGCTACGGACAGCTGACTGCTAGGCCCCAGAGCGAGGTGCCGCGAGCTGGCCGCGGCGGGTTGGGGTCAGCGTGCCGTGGATTGGCCGGTAATCCAGCGGTCCCACATCCGCGCATAGGCCGCCTCGATGTCACGGGTATAGCGCGCCATGTCGAACAGCGGCATACGCGCGCGGTTCTCGGATAGCCGTCGACGCAGTTCCGCGAGCCGCGCGGGTTGCTTCGCCAGCTGCAGGGCCTGCACCTCGTATTCGGCGAGCGAGCTGGTGACCAAATACGACAGACCGATGGCGTGCAGCATGCTGCCAGCCATTCGCCCGACATAGGTGTCACCAGCGCAAGTGAGCACCGGCAGCCCCGCCCACAGCGCGTCATTGGCTGTCGCGCCGGCATTATAGGGCAGCGTATCGAGAAACAGATCCGCCGCGGCGAGGCGTGCCATGTATTCAGGCACCGGAGCGCGCCCCGCGAACACGAGGCGCTCCGCAGCGATGCCGCGCGCGGCAGCCTCGCGCCGCAGATTGCCGGGAACATCGGTATTGGCTTCCAGTAGCCACAACACGCTTCCCGGAACCGCATTCAACAGCCGCATCCAGATGTCGAACACCGTCGGGGTCAGCTTATAGCTGTGATTAAAGCAGCAAAAGACGAAGCCATCCGCCGGCAGGCCGCATGCGGCGCGCGGCAGCGCCGGGCTCCCGGTGGGCCGAGCGGTGTCACTCGGCTGGTAGCAATGCGGAGATTGTATCAGTGTTTCGCTGTACCCGGGCTGATGGTCCTCCGGCGCGAGGAAGTCGTCGACGATGATGTAATCGATGAATTCCGCACCCATCGTGCCGGGAAAGCCGAGAAAATTGACCTGGATCGGGGCCGGGCGGAACGCCAGGATCCGGGTTCTCGGGTTCTCGCTGGTGTAGCCGGTCAGATCGACGAGGATGTCGATCCCGTCGGCATGAATGCGCTCGGCCGCCGTGGCATCGTCGATTGCGGTCAGATCGACAAAGCTGTCGAACGCCGCGACGAGCCGATGGCGGACATCGCTGCCGTCATCGGGGCCGTAGCAATAGCCGCTGACGCGAAAGCGCGATCGATCGTGCCGCTCTATCAGCTCCGGGAGCAGCCGGCCCACCACATCGCCGCGGAAATCGTGCGACAAATAACCGAGGCGGATCCGGCGTTCGGCAGCGGGCCGCTTATGACTCAGACGCGAGACCCCGCGCGCGATCCCCTCGCTCCATCGCCGCGCCGCCAACAGACGATCGGCCGGTTCTGCCGGCAGCATCAACGTCACAAACGGAGGGACATCCCGCGCGCCCTGCCGCAGCAGAGCCAGGACTCGTGCGGCATCCCGATCGAAATCTGTCCAATCGCACGCCTGTCTCTTGAAGTAGGCGAGGTTGGCATGGACGCCGGCGAGATCGGATCGCAGCGTCGCCGCGCGCTGCACCACCTCGATGGCCTGGGTCAACGCTCCCGTCATAGCCAGCGCATCGCCGAGCGCGTTCAGTGTCTTGGGGCACTCCGGACGCACCGCGAGCGACGCGCGATAATGCCCGATCGCGGCGTTCCATTGTCCCTGCGCCGCCAGCGCATTGCCAAGCGCGGCATGCGCGTCGGTATGTTCCGGCCGCAACGCCAGGACACGGCGATAATGCGTTATGGCAGAAGCGACATCGCCCTGCTCGCAGAGGACGAGTCCGAGACTGAAATGGCAGTCGGCTGAATCGGGCGACGAGCGCAGGAGCTCTCGATATTGCGAGACCGACCCGGTCAGATCGCCCTGCGCGTAGAGCGCCCGCGCGAGATTGAGACGAACTGGCCCCGATGAGGGGCTGAGCGCCAGCGCGCTTCTGCAATGCGTGACGGCCTCGTCGAAACGGCCGAGCGACTGATAAATGCCGGCGATGTCGTTGTGAAGGTCGGGATCGGCGCCGTTTAGCGCAATGGCACGCTCGATCAGCTGCAATGCTTCCGCTGAGCGGCCGGTCTGGTGAAGAACGAGGCCGAGGAGGTGCAGACAATCGGCCTGATTGGGATCGCCGGCGAGAACGCGACGATAGACCCGCTCTGCCTGACGAAGCCTCCCGGCCTGATGGTGGCGCGCCGCTTCCGCCAGGGCCGCACAGGGTCCGAGGTTCGCGCTTGACGATGGCGGTGCCGCCCCCCGCCCCTGCTTTGCCGCCGCGCGGCGTTCCCTACGGTTCACAACCGGACCTGCTGCCGCTCCTCCGGGAACGTATCACTGAGTCAGCCCGCCATGACAATGCCTGTTCTGAGGCGAAGAAGGCGACCAATCACGTGATTACCAGGAAGCCCGAGGTTGCATACGGCGCCGTGCCACCGCGACTTCGCGATGCGCGGATCGCGACAGCATCGGCCGGTTTGTGCCGATAGCGGACGGCTGGGTTCCAGCCAGCAAATGTCCAGCGACGGCTAGCCTTCCAACCATTCGCCGGTTCAAAAGAAACGAACAGGCAGACGGGATACTCGATGCGTGTGGTTCATCACGGCGCATCGCGCGGGCTCGTCGCAGCGATCGCCAAGGAGCCTCCTCGCATTCGGTGACGGGCGCGCGCCCGGACGCATCAGCCGCGTTTCAAATCTCCAGCTTGTTCTCGGGCACTTCCGGCTTTGTCGCGTTAAGAGAGAACCATCCATGAAGCGCAAAAACAGGTTAACGATTGCGATAACCACGGCAGCGCTCGCGTTCCTGGGTGGCACGACGGTTGGCGCGCAGGACAAGTACTCTCTGGCATCGCCGAGCGGAATCGCCTTCTCCGACTTCAAAGGATACGAGGACTGGGCGGTGGTCTCTTCCGCCCGGACCGATGAAGTGCTCAAGGTGATCGTCGCCAATCCGGCCATGATCGAGGCGTACAAGGCCGGCATTCCCGGTAAGGATCAGCTTTTCCCGGATGGATCCAAGATCGTAAAGCTCCAGTGGAAGCCGAAGAAGAGCACGGAGGCTCTCTTCGCGGTGGATGTGCCGGACATCTTCACCCAGGCTTTCGTCATCGAAAAAGACAGCAAGAGATTTCCGAAAAGCGGCGGATGGGGATACGCGCTATTCAACTATGAAGCCACATCCGACAAGTTCACAGCCGATCCCAGCCCCTCAGACTGCGGACACGCGTGCCATGTGGCCGTGAAAGCGAAGGACCACATCTTCCACCCGTATCAGAAGCGGTGAACCACGCGTGCTCCCAACTGAAGTACTCCGCGGACCTCTACGGGGCTTCACCGCATGCTGAGTGAACTCGGCAACGCAGTGCATTTGCATCGACGGCGGCGGCCAAGGGGATAACGATATGGAAGACCGAGAGATCCGAGCGGCTCTGGATCGCCACTGGACCGCCTCCGATGCGAACGATTTCGAGGCGGAGCACCAGATTTACCGCGAGGACGCTGTGCTCGAATATCCACAATCGGGCGAGCGCCTCCACGGGCGGCGGAAGATTCAGTCGTCGCGCGCCGCGCAGCCGAACCGGAAACGCTTCACGGTGCGGCGGATAATCGGCGCGGGCGAGCTCTGGGTCACTGAATATGTCCTAACCTATGACGGGCGGCCGTCTTACACCGTGAGCATCATGGAGTTCCTCGATGGAAAGGTAGCCCGCGAGACCCAGTATTTCGGCGATCCGTTCGAGCCGGCGCCTTCGCGCGCGCAATGGGTCGAGCGGATCCCCTGAAAACCTGGCCGCCACATATCCACTCAAGCGAAAGGAACTCATTATGAAGATTCTGATGGTTCTCACCTCGCACGATGAGCTCGGCAACACCGGCCGAAAGACGGGCTTCTGGCTCGAGGAACTCGCGGCACCGTATTTTGTGTTCAAGGACGCCGGCACCGAGATCGTGCTCGCCTCGCCGAAGGGCGGTCAGCCGCCGCTCGAACCGGAGAGCAACGAACCGGCGTTTCAGACCGACGTTACCCGCCGCTTTGAAGCCGATGCGGCCGCGAATGCACAGCTCGCCTCGACGGTTCGCCTCGATAGCGTCAAGCAGGAAGATTACGATAGTGTCTTCTATCCCGGCGGCCATGGGCCGATGTGGGATCTGATCGAAGACAAGAACTCGATCAAGCTGCTGGAAGCATTCGTGGCAGCCGGCAAGACCTTCGCGGCAGTCTGCCACTCGTCCGGCGCGCTCCGCCGTGTCAAGACCCCGGACGGCAAGTTGTTTGTCGAGGGCAAGACCGTGACCGGTTTTACGAATGGCGAGGAAGAAGCTGTAGGATTGACGAAGGTGATGCCGTTTCTTGTCGAGGACGAGCTGATGAACATCGGTGCCACCTTTTCCAAGGTCAAGAACTGGGGCGTTCACACGGTTTCTGATGGCCAGCTGATCACCGGGCAGAATCCAGCCTCGTCGGGACCGGCGGCCAAGCTTCTTCTCGAAAGGCTAGGCAAGCCGACCCATTAGAATGCAGTGCCCCACCGCTCGATGAGACAACGCTTCGACGCTATTGTCATTGGCACCGGACAGGCCGGACCGCCGCTGGCCGGGCGGCTTGCGGCGGCGAAGATGTCGGTCGCGATCATCGAGCGCAAACTATTCGGCGGCGCCTGCGTCAATACCGGCTGCATGCCGACCAAGACGCTGGTCGCCAGCGCCCAAGCCGCGCATACGGCGCGGCGCGGAGTATGGCTTCGCCTTTGACGGGCCGTTGCGCGTTGACATGGCAGGGGTCCAGGCCCGCGCCGCCGCGATCTCCGCCAAATCCCGCGGCGATGTTGAAGCCTGGCTGCGCGGCACGGAGCATTGCACGGTCTTCACCGCACATGCGCGGTTTGTCGGGCCAGATACGGTCTCCGTCGGCGAAGCGACGCTGACCGCACCGCGGATCTTTATCAATGTCGGGGGCCGCGCCTCGGTACCGCATATGCCCGGCATCGCCGATGTGCCGTTTCTAACCAACAGCACGCTCCTTGAACGCAAGCAGGTGCCAAAGCACCTCGTTGTCGTTGGCGGCAGCTATGTCGGGCTCGAATTCGCGCAAGCCTTTCGCCGTTTTGGCGCGGATGTGACGGTCGTCGAGATGGGACCGCGCCTAATCGGCCACGAGGATGAAGACGTTTCGGCGGCGGTGCAGGAGATCATGGAGGCCGAGGGGATCGCCGTGCGCACCGGTGCGGAGTGCATCAGCCTCGCGCCGCATACCAAAGGTGTCGCCGTGTCGGTCAAGTGCACCGAAGGCGATCCGGAGATCATCGGCTCGGATGTATTGCTCGCCGTCGGGCGGCGTCCCAACACCGACGATCTCGGTCTCGACAAGGCCGGTGTCGCGGTCGATGCGCGCGGGTACATCACGGTCGATGATTTTCTTGCCACTAATATCCCGGGCATCTGGGCGCTCGGCGATTGCAATGGCCGCGGCGCGTTTACCCATACGGCCTACAACGATTTCGAGATCATCGCCGCCAACCTGCTCGACGGCGAGCAGCGGCGGGTCAGCGATCGGATGCTCGGTTATGCGCTCTATATCGATCCGCCGCTAGGCCGCGTCGGGATGACCGAGACACAGGCGCGCGCCACCGGCCGCAAATTGCTTGGAGCCAAGCGCCTGATGACGCGCGTCGGCCGCGCAATCGAAAAGGGCGAGACGCAGGGCTTCATGAAGGTCACCGTCGATGCCGAGACCAATAAGATCCTCGGCGCCGCCATTCTCGGCACCGGCGGCGACGAGGCGATCCACGGGATTCTCGATATCGCCGCCTCTGGGCAGCCGTATACGAGGTTACAGCGGGCAATGCCGATCCATCCGACCGTGTCGGAACTTATCCCCACGCTGCTCGGTGATCTGAAGCCGCTCACGTAATGGCCGCACAGGGTCCGAGGTTCGCGCTTGACGATGGCGGTGCCGCCCCCCGCCCCTGCTTTGCCGCCGCGCGGCGTTCCCTACGGTTCACAACCGGACCTGCTGCCGCCCTTGGCCGAGCGTACCGCTGGGCCAGCCCAGCATGACAATGCCGGCCTCCGCAGCGGGGCGAATCACAACGAACTATTCCGCCGCGGCGGCGTGCCGCGGTAGGTCAAGGCTCGCCAGGAATTCGATCAGGTACGGCTTCCACAGCGTGGCGTAGAAATGGCTGAAATGGCCGTGCGTGTCGGGCCCGGCCGGGATCAGCACATAGCGCCCGCGCTTGACCCGCTTCATTGCCCGCTCGACCGTGCCGAGCTCGGGCGGGTTGGCGTGGTCCTCGGCGTCGTTGATCAGCAGGATGCTGGCCTTGATCTTGTCGAGGTCGGGCTCGGGGTTGTAGTCGCGGATCGCCTCGATCGCCCACAGCGCGTCGTTGGCGTCGGCCTTGGCCGCGTCGGCGAGGCGCCGCTCGTACAATGCATCGGCGGCGGCCAAGGTCGGCGCCATCTCCTGAATGCGGGTCGGGCTCTCGGTGTTGAAGTTGCCGGCCGCGCTGTAGATGAAGTGCCGCGGCTGCTTGTCGTAAAAACCGCCGTTCCAATCCGGATCGTTGCGGATCGCCTCGGCGGCGGCGCGGCGGCCGAGCCAGTTGCGGCCGCTGATCTCGACCGGCTGGCATGACAGCGCGATGATCCCGTCCATCAGATCGGGATACATCTCGGCCCACATCCAGGCGTGCATGCCGCCCATCGAGCTGCCGATCACGAGCCGCAGATGGCCGACGCCGAGATGCTCGATGAGGAGCCGATAGCCGCTGTCGATCATGTCGCGGTAGCGGTAATGCGGAAAA
>VAZR01000198.1 GCA_005888515.1 Alphaproteobacteria bacterium
CGTCGGGCGAAGGCGGCGGCAGGGCATCCTCGCGACCGCGCGCCAGGTCGAGCCCGGCCAATTCCCAGCCCATCGTGCCGTTCTCGAGCGCCATGATCGGGTTCGGCAGCCCGGCGTTGCGCAAGGACTGCGCGCCGATGATGCTGCGGGTGCGACCGGCGCAATTGACGACGACCAGCGTGTCAGGCGACGGCACCCGGTCGGGCACCCGATAGACCAGCTCGGCGCCCGGGCAGTCGAAGGCGCCGGGGATGCTCATATTGCGGAATTCGCCGATCGGCCGGCTATCAACAATCAGCACCTCCTCACCGGCATCGAGGCGCCGCTGCAGCTCGGAAGCGGCGATGTGCGGCGTCTCGCAGCGATGCTCGACGAGTTCGCCAAACGCCTTGCTCGGCACGTTGACGCCGGTGAACAGCTCGTAGCCGGCCGCGGCCCAGCCGCGCGCCCCGCCCGCCATCACCGCCAAATTGCGATAACCCATCAGCGCGAGTTTGGTGGCGGCGCGCTCGGCGAGGCCTTCGTCGCCGCCATCATAGACGACAATGCGAGTGAGGAGCCGGGGCACCAAATCGCGGATCAGCAATTCAAGCCGCGACAACGGCACCGAATTGGCAAAGAACGGGTGGCCCTGATCGGAGAAGACGCCCTCCTCGCGGACATCGAGGAGCGCCATCTCGCCGCCGTCCTTCAGCATCGCGCGCACCTCGTCGGTCGACACGACCGGGGTGGTGATGCCCGGGTTGGGCGGGTAGATGAAGTATTTGCCGCCGCTTTCGGCGGCGAAGGTGATGCGCTCGGGCAGGTGCTCAAGGCTCATGCCGTACATGTGCAGATGCAGCCCGGGGCGCGGCCCGCGCGTCTCGATCGTGTGGAAATCGTCGGGCATCAGCATGCAGGCATTGCCGCGCACCACGGTCAGCTCATGGGTGCGTTCGAGCGTCCCCTCCCCCGCCACGGAGCGGTCGTCGGTACGCCGATAGAAGACGTTGTGCTCCTCGCCATTGACCCCGGCGATGACCGCCCAGGTCGTGTGGTTGTGGGGCGGCGCGGCGCGGCCCGGCGCCCCGGCCGAGGCGTAGAGCGCGAAGCGATGGTCGGGGTCCTCGGCAAGCCGGTAGGCGCGGCCGACCGCGCCCTCAGGGATCGGGAAGCTCGCCTCGGGGAACAGCTCGGTGCGGGTTGCAAGCGCGACCAGTTTTTCGTTGATCTTGTCGAGCGCCGCCGGGATGACGCCCATCTCAGCTTCGATACCGCGGATCGCCGCGATCGTCTCGGCGACCGCTGCGGCGCGCCGATCCATCACCGCGCCAGGGCCGTTCTCGTTCGTTACCGCCATCGCGCTCTCCCCCGGGACCAAGGCCGCAGCATATTGCATCGAACATCCCTCGGCTATATGTAGTGCCAGGCACTACAAGGAAGAATCATGCGGTCGATCAGCGCCCGAGAGGCAAATCAATCGTTTTCGCGCGTCCTGACCGAGGCGGAAAACGGCGATACGGTCGTGATCACCCGTCGCGGCAAGCCGGTTGCAGTGCTGGCGCCCTACGCCTCACAGCTCTCGCAGGCGCGCGAGCAGGCCATTGAGCGGGCGATAGAGCTGATGCGCAAGGGGCTGCCGCTCGGTAATCGCCGCTTCACCCGCGACGAGATGCATGAGCGTTGATCAGCTTCGATTCAAATGTGCTGGTGTATGCCGCCGACGCAACGGCGGGCGAACGGCACGAGCATGCTGCCGACCTGCTCGGGCGTGCGATGCGCCTGCGGAACTGCATTCAGACGCTCCAATCCTTCTGTGAATTCTTCAACGTGGTCACCAGAAAGGCAGGCATACAGCCAGCAGCCGCTGCCGAATTCGTCGACACATGGAGCGCGGCGATGCCGGTCGAGAACGCTACCCTTCCAGACCTTGCCACTGCTATGCGCGGGGTGCGCGAGCACGGGTTGTCGTTTTGGGATGCGCTGCTCTGGGCAACGGTACGCCGTACCGGTGTGGAACTACTGATCAGCGAGGACTTTCCGGATCGGAGAGTCATTGAAGGCGTGCGCATCCTGAACCCGTTTGCGGCGCGCAACGCGCCGCTGATCGCGATCGCGCTGCCCCGCTGATTGTTCGCCGCCGTGCCACGGCCGAGGCTCTCGGCTATTATCGAGGCGAACGCGGCCGAATTGGGACTGGATCATGAACCTCCATCGCCTATTGCAGCAGCGCGCGGAAGCCGGGCGGCCGGTGCGGGTCGGGCTGATCGGCGCCGGCAAGTTCGGCTCGATGTTTCTGTCGCAAGTGCCGACGACCCCGGGCCTGGAGATCGCGGTCATCGCCGATCTCGATCCGGAGCGGGCGCGCGCGACCTGTCGCAAAGTCGGGTGGGATGCCGCCCGGATCGCGCGCACCCGCTTAGTCGCATCCGGCGCCGAGGCCTGCGGCGACCCTGAGGTCGAGGTCGTTGTGGAGGCGACCGGCTCGCCCGCTGCCGGGATCGCGCATGCCCGCGCCGCGATCGCCGCCGGCAAACATATCGTCATGGTCAATGTCGAGGCGGACGTGCTCGCCGGCCCGTTGCTCGCCGAGGAGGCGCGCGGCCGGGGTGTCGTTTATTCGATGGCCTATGGCGACCAGCCGGCGCTGACCTGCGAGCTGGTCGATTGGGCGCGTGCCTGCGGCTTTGAGGTTGTGGCCGCCGGCAAGGGCACCAAATACCTGCCGGCCTACCACGCGGTGACCCCGGACGGCGTCTGGGGGCATTACGGGCTGACCCCCGAGGAGGCCCGGGCCGGCGGCATGAACCCGCAGATGTTCAACTCCTTTCTCGACGGCACCAAATCGGCGATCGAGATGGCGGCGATCGCCAACGCCACAGGCCTCGCGGTGCCGGAAGACGGGCTCGGCTTTCCGCCCTGCGGCGTCGACGATCTGCCGCATGTGCTGCGCGGCAGGCAGGCGGGCGGAATGTTGCGGCAGGACGGCATGGTCGAAGTCGTTTCATGCCTGGAGCGCGATGGCCGGGCGGTGTTCCGCGATCTACGCTGGGGCGTTTATGTCGTGCTGAAGGCGCCGAATGAATATGCGCGGACCTGCTTCCGCGAGTACGGCCTGAAAACCGATGCCAGCGGCTGGTACGCGGCGATGTACAAGCCGTATCACTTGATCGGTCTCGAACTCGGCATCTCCGTCTTATCGGCGGCGTTGCGGGGCGAGCCGACCGGGCAGAGCCGCGCCTTCAGCGGCGATGTCGTCGCGGTCGCGAAGCGCATGCTGCGTGCCGGCGAGAGCCTCGACGGCGAGGGCGGCTACACCGTCTGGGGCAAGCTGATGCCCGCGTCGCGCAGCCTCGCCGAGGGCGCGGTACCGATCGGGCTGGCGCATGGCGTCAAGCTGGTGCGCGACGTCGCGGCGGGCCGGACCGTGTGCTGGTCGGATGTCGCCGCGATAGACAGTGAAGCGATGCGAGTGCGGCGCGAGATGGAGCGGCGTTTTGCGCCACCGACAGCGGTGCAGGCCGCTGCGCAGTGATTACGAACAGGAGAACGACAATGCCGGATAGACAGAACGGGGCACGGCGCAACAAGACCGAAAACGACATCACCGCCGAAGTGTTGGCGCGGTTCTCCGGAACGCCCGATCCGCGGCTGCGCGACATCATGCTGAGCCTGATCAGCCATCTGCACGCCTTTGTCAAAGACGTGAAGCTGACCGAGGCCGAGTGGTTCCAGGCGATCGAGATCCTGACCGAAGCCGGCAAGATGTGCAGCGACAAGCGCCAGGAATTCATTCTGTTTTCCGACACGCTCGGCGTCTCGATGGTGGTCGATCTGCTCGACCATCGGAAACCCGACGGCGCAACCGAGTCGACGGTGTTCGGCCCCTTCCACCGGCTCGGCGCGCCGGACATGCCGATGGGCGGCAACATCGCGCATCGCGACCGCACCGGCACGCCGGCGCTGGTCCGCGGCCGGGTGCTGGACCTCGACGGGAAGCCCGTCGCGAACGCGCTGCTCGACGTGTGGCAGACACAATCGAACGGGCTTTATGACGCGCAAGACGCGAACCCGAACGAATTGCACATGCGGGGTAAGTTCCGCAGCGACGCCGAGGGGCGCTACCTGATCCGCACCGTGCTGCCGGTCAACTACCCCATCCCGTCGGACGGGCCCGTCGGGCGCATGCTGAAGGCGACAGGGCGGCATCCGTGGCGACCGGCGCATATCCATTTCGTCGTATCGGCCGAGGGCTACGAACCGGTCACGACGCATATCTTCGACCGCACCGACGAGTATCTGCAGAGCGATGCGGTGTTCGCGGTCAAAGACTCGCTGATCTGCGATTTCGCCAAGCACGAGAAGCCGGACGCGGAAGCGAGCCGGCTCGGCATTGCGGGACCGTTCTACACCGCCGAGTTTGATTTTCATCTGACACCGGCCACAACAGCGCAAACGACCGTCATGGACGCGCAGCAGCGCCTCGCCGCGCTCGGCGCCCGCGGCTGAGCCGAGCGTCCGTCTGAACCAAGAGCAGTCGGGATCGCGTTATATCGCGAAGGCGCCGCGCCGTTAATCGTGATGTCGGGCGGCGGCGCCGGCCCGATCTCGGAAGCGGCCGTCATGCGGGATCTTGCGCGGAATGCCGGGATTCCAGAAACGGTGCTGATGCTTGAACCGGAATCCGGCAACACATTCGAGAATGCCGCCAACACAGCCCGCTTGTTGCACGAAGCCGGCAAGCGTCGCGTCGTGCTGGTCAGCGACCGGGTGCACCTGCCGCGCGCGACGCGCATGTTCCGTCAGGCCGGACTCGATGTGGTCGGGGTCGCCGGCGTACCCGCCTCGTCGATGCGCCGGGCATTCACGGGCGTGCTCTACGAAACGGCCAGTGTCATGCGTGGCCTGTTTCGTCGACGACGACAGGACTAACCCGAAGAACGGCCGGCGAGAAAGGCGGCCGGCCGGCGCTCTTGGCACGAACGGGCCGCGGTATTGGGATCACGTTCCGAGCGCGCAGGCCTGTTTGAGCAGGCCATCGATCCGCTGCGCCGAATAATTGGCGCTGACATAAGCCTTGCCGGCGTCGACGATACGCCGGTATTCGGCCTTGTCGCGACACAGTTTGGCGACCCGAGCGGCAATTTCCTGCGGCTCATCGACGACCAGCGGCTGCAATGCCTTGGGCAAGTCGAGCCCTTCGGCAGCGACCGTCGTCATCACGCAAGGAATCCCGGCAGCGAGGCTTTCGAGGACCTTGCCCTTGAGCCCGGCACCATAGCGCAACGGCGCGATTGTCAGCGCCACGCGGTCGAACACATTGTCGAGCGAGGGCACATAGCCCAACGGCACGATATCCTTCTCGGCGAGGGCCGAGACCTCGGCCGGCATATGGCTGCCGACCAGCAGCAATTCGATGCCCGGCAATTCCTTGCGCAAGGACGGCATCAGGGTTTGGGCCGCCCATTTCGCGGCATCGATATTGGGCTCGTGGCGGTAGCCGCCGATGAAAGCGACCGCGGGATGGCCGGCGTCGGAGGTGACGATGTCGCGCGGCTCGATGGTCCAGGGGATCACTTGCACATTGACCCCGGGCGCCAGCTTTGCGAGCAGCTCCGCCTCCGCCGCCGAATGCACGATGACGCAATCGACGAAGAACATCGCGCCGAGCTCGAGCCGCCGCATCTGCTCGGCTTTCTGGCGCAGCACCGGATCGTTCTCGAGCTCGGCCTGGCGCTCCAGCCGCAGGAAGTGCAGATCGGCCACGCTGTAGAGGATCCGCGCCTTCGGGAAATGCTGGCGGATCATGCCGGCATATTTCGACGCATTCGAATAGCGGTGCAGATACACCAGATCGAACGGCACCGGCCGCTTACGGAACACGTCCTCGACCGAGAAATAAAACGGGTGGTAAAGGCACTCGACCCCGCGGCGCTGCAATTCGGCCGTGTAGGGATCGATCTTGGCCATGTTGTCGCCCGGGCACCGAGTCGTCGATCACCAGCGCACGCTGACGCACCGTGCGCTCGGCTTCCAGTTCCGGCATTTCGCCATTGAAGCGGTGAGCCGCGAGCGTGTCCTTCCAGCGATCGAAGAATTTGCGGTGATTGACCGCCTGGAACCGCTTGACACCGCTGCCGGTGACACTGGTGCCGGCGCTCGCGCCTTCGAAATGAATGACTTCCGAGGCGGGCTGTACCACGGTGCGGTACCCGAGCTTACGCACCTTGAAGCAGAGATCGGTGTCTTCGTAGTAAAGCGGGACGTAATACTCGTCAAACTTGCCGAGCTGTTTGAACAGGCTCGACTTGATCATCAGCGCCGCGCCGGATACGTAATCGGAATCGCGCATGTAACAGAAGCGCGGGTCCTCTGGGTTCTGATCGCGCCCCCAGTTCCAGCCGTCGCCCATGCGCCAGATGATGCCGCCGCATTCCTGCAACCGACCGTCCGGATACAGCAATTTCGACCCGGCGATGCCGATCTTGTCGTCACGGCTCAGCGTCTCGTAAAGCTCATCGAGCCAACGCGCCTTCACCTGGGTGTCGTTGTTCAGAAACACGACATACTCGCCGCGCGCCACCTCAAAGCCGCGGTTGCAGGTCCGGACAAAGCTCAGATTGGTGACATTGCGCACCAACCGCACGCCGCCGGTGAAGACAAAGCTCGCGAATAGCGTCTCGTCACGCGAGCAGTCATCGACGATGACGATCTCGTACGGGATTTGCGCGCCCTCCTCCTGGATCGTTTCGTCGATGTGGATCGGCGGATAATTGCGCTGGATCGATTCGACGAGCGTCTGCACCTGCGGCGACAGATCGGCCGGGTTCAACACGTCGGCTGTCGCCTGCGCTGCCTTGTCGGCGGCCAGATGGTAATATTGCACCAAGGCCTGATCGAGAATCTCGACCAGATTCGTGATCATCGGCGCCAGATCGTCGGGCTCTTGGGCGCGCGCTGTCTCCGCCGTCACATTGCCCAGCAGG
>VAZR01000199.1 GCA_005888515.1 Alphaproteobacteria bacterium
GATTCACGTGAGCATGTCCGACCCCTTCACCGGCCGTGATGCGAGCCCGTTCGGGCGACGGCAGCGGCGGCCGCGCGGCGCGCGCATTCCGGTGACCGTCGTCACCGGGTTTCTCGGCGCCGGCAAGACAACATTGATCCGCGAATTGCTGGCCCGCCCGGAGGGCGCCAACACGGCGGTCGTGGTCAACGAATTCGGCGAGGTTGGCATCGACCATGCCCTCTTGCGCTCGTCGAGCGACACGACTGTGCTGCTCGGCAATGGCTGCGTCTGCTGCGCGGTGCGCACCGATCTGCAGGAAAGCCTGCGCACCTTATTCGCCGAGCGCGGCCGTGGCGCGGTGCCGAGCTTCGAACGCGTGATCATCGAGACCAGCGGCCTCGCCGATCCCGGCCCGGTATTGCAAACGATCGCCAGCGACCGCGCGCTCGGCGATGTGTTTCACCTGCAAGGGCTGGTCGCGGTCGTTGATGCGCCGGGCGGCGCCGGCAATCTCGACCGGGCCCCGGAAGCCCGCCACCAGGTGGCGCTCGCCGACCGCATCGTCTTGACCAAGACGGACCTTGCCGACAGCGCCGCGGCCACGGCATTGACCGAGCGCCTCGGTTCGCTGAGCGCCGCGCCGGTCGCGACCGCGATCAACGGCACGATCGACCCGGCGTTTCTGCTCGAAGAAAGCCTCGATCTATCAGCGCGCGTCGCGGGGCACGAGCATGAACACGCGCATGCCCATAGCCACGGGATCGACAGCTTTGCGCTGTTTTTCGAGCGGCCCCTGCCCTGGCCGGTCTTCGAGCAGGCGATGGCGGTCTTGACGGGGCTGCGCGGCGCCGATCTGCTGCGGGTCAAAGGTCTTGTCGCGGTCGAAGGCTGCCGCGGCCCCGTCGTGGTGCACGCCGTACAGCACGTCGCGCACCGCCCGGTCGAGCTGGAAGACTGGCCCGATACCGACCGCCGCTCCCGCCTCGTCTTCATCACGCGCAATCTGGCGAAGGCGCAGATCGAGCGGCTGTTCGCGGCGATCGAAGCCGTGGCTGATATCGAACTTCGCGCCCGCGCCGGCCAAGGCGGTTAATACCGTCGAAACCATGTTACGCAACGGAATCCTTACACATGCAGGCATAGCGTCGGCCGGTTCGTAACAGACGCGGAACGGCTGCCATGGGCCTGTTCATTGGTTTGATCGTCGCGTTCTTCATCGGGCTCGGCGCATACTCGGGCGCGCAGCATCTCTGGGTGTCAGCGGTCACATCGCAGATAACCGCGCAGCCGCAAACCCCGATGCTGCCGCAGGGACCGGTCCTCCCCACGATGACCTTTAATGCCGAGCAATTGACCAAGAGCCTCAATCAGACGATCGGCCCAATCGACACGACCGCCGGTCAGCGTGCGGCGATCAACAATCTCGGTCATCAGATATATCTACAGAACCGCGCCGCGGCCGCGATGGTCCCACTGCCCCCGCAGAGAATCCCCGGCCTGCCCCGTTGACGCGGCAAAACTCAGCTCAGCCCCATTGTAGGTTCGGCGGGATCGAAACGCCGATCGCTGCGCGGGTCAGCACCCCGCGCCGATAAAGCACGCGACCGCGCGCTCCGCGCGGTGGTTGTGGCCGGTCGTCCATTCGCGCTGCAATGCAGTGATCGATTTCCGCGACAATACCCAGCTCATCGCTTCGCTGTCGTCGCTTAGCAAGAAATGCGCGTAATGCGTGACGCCGTCAGGCTGAATGGCTTCGGCGAGGCGCCGCAGCACCTCGGTAGCCCGGAAGCCCAACCCGTTGCCGACATTGAACAGGGCCACCGGCGGTGCGGTCACGTCAGCCGCCACATTGAGCTGAAACGGTGATTTTTGCTGCCACAACACATCGCGACGTGCCTGGTCTTTCCAATCCGGGTCGCTGCTGATCTGCAGCACGAAGAATTTGACGGGCCTGTCGCCCTTTATACGATTCAAGCCGGTAAGCAGGTCATAGATGCTGCCAGCCCCGAAATTCTCGAAGTACCCGCCATCGACGATCCGGTCGGTCATGCCGGTCTTCGGCCGGGTCAGGGTTCCGGCTGCGTCGATATAGGGGAAGCGGGCCGAATTGTGGATCGCCGTGCTGATCGGAATATCGCCCTCGACCTGAACCTTGCCGAAATAGTCGATCGCGTCGGGAAACCGTTCTTCATCGATGTGCAGATTGCTGGTGATGATCCGGCGGCCGGTCTTTTCCGAGGTGCCGTTGATCAGCAACGCCGGCAGCCACGGTGCGCCGGATGGCCATAGCGAATGAAACGGCCGATCGAGCCCCGGCGAGCGCCGCAGCGCCTCGTGCCAAGCCTGTTCCCAGGACCGCTCGAGCGCCGCCGCGCGATCCGGCAACAGCGCGCCTGGCAAGAAGCGCTGCGTCAGATCGGCGTAGAGTCCGGTCAGGAAGGTCGGGCCGAGGAAATCATTATCGATAATGTTGCGCCCGCAATAGAGCAGGTTCTGGGATGTGACGGTTCCGGTCTTGCAGTCTTTTGCCGTCGCCGGCCCATCCGGGCCGAGATTGTTCAGCATCGCGCGATATACGACCGCTCCCAGGCTGCCGCCGGACACGCTGCTGATCGCGAAAATCTGGTTGTGAAAGCCGGGGTGCGCCGCCTCAAGCCGGCCGAGCACCTCTGCCGTCCAGTAGGCCGCGCGGCTGGCACCGCCGGCGGTCGCGACGAGCACGAGCGGCGCCGGCTTCGGCAGTTTCGCGCCGATTTCGTTCCACCATCCGTCGAAGGCTTCTTCGAGCGTCGCCGATCGCCAAGCGGGCGCCTTGTCGGCCTGGCGCAGTAGATGATTGTCGCGCCACCCGATCAGGCTTGCGACAAGCGCCAGCACGACCACGATCGTGGTGATCGGCAGACGCAGCAATTCGCCGGGCACCGCGAGGATGAAAGTCCCGAGAAATACCCAGGCCGCCGCGACGGACATGATGATCGGCGCGCTCGACAGAAACGAGAGGCCGCCGATGATCGGAATGCTCGGCGCGATGCTGACCAGAAACAGCAGACCGAACAGGATCATGTTGAGCCGCAGCACGACGACCGTGCTGTGCGGCAGACCTTCGATGCGCATCGCGGCCCAGCAGCTGAACGCAATCCAGACGACCGCGACGACGCAGGCAACCGCGCGCATATCGCCGAAATCGAAGAAACCGGTGACGGCAAACAGCCCAAGCGTTACGGCCGCGAGCGCCAGTGCGACGCGTTTCAGGGCGGGATCGAGCTCGATCCGCTCGATGTCACGCGCGAATTGGGGCGACACCGCGAACGCGGCAGCGCCGGTCTTTTGATGGATCGCCAGTGCCAGCGCACGGCGATTTCGCGCCAGCCACAAATAGGCGGCGTACAACAGCAGCATGACAACGGTGACCACCGCTTCCTGCAGTCCGCAGACCACCCAGTACCACCATCCGGAAATCGCGCCGGCCGGCAGCGGCACGCCCCAATTGCACCGCAACAGTGCGATCCACACCGACAGCAGGACAAGGCCGCCGAGCCGGTAGGGCGTGCGGCGGTTCAGTTCCTCGATGCGTTGGTCGGAGAGGACCGGCGGCGGGTACCGGTGCGGTGAGCGTGGCCGCGCCGGCAGACGCGAGACAAACCGCGCCCAATAGAAGGTCTGGAAAGCCCAGAGGAATGCCAGCGCAGCAAAGGCGACCGCATCGGCCAAGCCGGCCAAGCTCGCCTCGACGGCATCTTCGAGCAGCGCCAGCAGGGAATCCTGGCTTTGCGGGACGAAGATGATCAGCAGGCTGATCGCCGCCCAGACCGCGACGCAAAACCGCATCGGCCGCAGCACCGACCAGAAATCCTTTACGTACTCCCAGCCCCTGCCGCAGGAATAAAGAAAGCCGCCGGGGAAAGGCACCTGGGGCGGTTTGTCGACGATGAGGCGTGCTTCGGCCATTCCCGTCCCCCGAGTCGATTATTTACTAACGATTGTTAGATGATCAGGGTATCGGGCGTGAATACCGAGTTCAACAGATTAAAGGCTGTCGGATTAAAGACTCTCCCAAAGCTGACGGATGCGTTGGCGCTGTTCCGCGTTCGGCAGGCGGCCGAAGCCGGCCTTGAGATCGTCCGCCATGTGCTCGGGGTTGGCGGTCGCCGGAATGACCGCGGTCACCGCCGGCTCGGCGAGAATGTATTTGAGGAACAGCTGCGCCCAGCTGTTGCAGTCGAACTCGGCGGTCCATTCCGGCACCGGTTTGCCGCGCACCCGGCGGAACATGTCGCCGGTCTCGAAGGGCTGGTTCACGATCGTCGCGACACCGCGCGATGCGGCGATCGGCAGCAGCTTTGTCTCGGCGTCACGAGTCGCGAGCGAATAGCCGAACTGCACGAAATCGATGCCCGGCTCGCTTTCGAGGATGCGCGCGAGTTCGCTCAGCGAACCCGTCGTGTAGTGGGTGATGCCGATGTAGCGGACCTGTCCAGCCGCCTTCATCTGCCGCAACATCGCCAGATGCGTGCGCCAGTCGA
>VAZR01000200.1 GCA_005888515.1 Alphaproteobacteria bacterium
CAGTGCAGTAAGGCCAAGCGCCGCGACGGCCAAAGCACCGAGCTGATTAAACCGCCGTTTCTGCTTCTCAACCGTCATCATTAACCTCCACTCGTCTCACCAACAGCTTGACTCCCCATGGCAACGACTGCCTCGACGCGGGGGTTCCGCTTTGTGATGGGACACAAGTGGCTAGTTTCTACTTGTCGGGAAGCAGTGCTGCGTAAACCAGCGCAATACGCGCGTTGCCGGTCGCAGGTTGATCGGAACAGCCGTTCGGTCAATCAATGGGCGAGGATCTGGCTCAGGAACAGCCGGGTGCGCTCGCTCTTCGGATTGGCGAAGAACTCCGCGGGCGGCGCCCGCTCGACGATCTCGCCGCGGTCCATGAACACCATCATGTCGCCGACGGTGCGGGCAAAGCCCATCTCATGGGTGACGCACACCATCGTCATGCCCTCTTGCGCCAGCTCGATCATGACGTCGAGCACCTCTTTGATCATCTCGGGGTCGAGCGCCGAGGTCGGCTCGTCAAACAGCATGATCTCGGGTTTCATGCACAAGGAGCGGGCGATCGCGACCCGCTGCTGCTGGCCGCCCGACAATTGCCCGGGGTATTTGTCGGCCTGCTCGGGGATGCGCACCCGTTCGAGGTAGTAGCGCGCGGTCTCCTCGGCTTCCTTCTTTGGCAATTTGCGCACCCAGATCGGCGCCAGCGTCAAATTCTCCAGCACGGTCAGGTGCGGGAACAAGTTGAACTGCTGGAACACCATGCCGACCTCGCGGCGGATCGCCTCGATGTGCTTCAGATCGGAGGTCAGCTCGATACCGGAGACGATGATGCGGCCCTGCTGATGCTCTTCGAGCCGGTTGATGCAGCGGATCATCGTCGATTTGCCGGAACCGGAAGGGCCGCAGACCACGACCTTCTCGCCGCGCCCGACGATGAGGTTGATGTCCTTCAGCACGTGAAACTCGCCGTACCATTTGTGGACGGCCTGCATCTCGATCATCGCCCGGGCCCCTGATTGCACCGGCGCCTTACCCGGCATCGCTTCGGCCGCGTTGCTCATCGATCCCTCCATGCCTAGCGGCGATGGCCCCGGTCAAAGGTGCGCTCGAGCATCTGGCTGTAGCGCGACATGAAGAAGCAGAAGCAGAAATAGATCGCGGCGGTGAAGATGTAGGCCTCCGCCGCGAAGCCTTGCCAGTTCGGATCGGTCAGCGCCGCGTTGGCGGTGTTCAACAGATCGAACAAGCCGATGATCAGCACCAGCGATGTGTTCTTGAACGCGCCGATGAAATTGTTGACGAGCGGCGGAATCACCATCGTTAGCGCTTGCGGCAAGACGATCAGCCGGGTGCGCCGCCAATAACCGAGCCCGAGGGCGTCGGCCGCCTCGATCTGCCCCTTCGGGATCGCCTGCAGCCCGCCGCGGATTACCTCCGACAGATAGGCGGCGGCGAACAGGATGAACGCGACCTGAGCGCGCAGCAATTTGTCGATCGTGACGCCGGCCGGCAAAAACAACGGCAGCATCACCGACGCCATGAACAGCACCGTGATCAGCGGGACACCGCGCACCAGCTCGATATAGGCGACCGACACCATTCGTACCGCCGGCAATTGCGAGCGTCGCCCGAGCGCCAGCAGGATCGCGAACGGAAACGCGTAGACCATGCCGATGATGGCGAGGATCAGGGTCAGCGGCAGGCCGCTCCAATACTCGGTACCGACATAGCGCAGGCCGAACACGCCGCCCCACATCAGGATGCCGATCAAAACCAGCCCGGCAGGCCACAGCAGCAGCAGCCGGCGTCCCCACATGCGGCGGTCGCAACTCGCCAAAACCAGTGCGATGAACAGCACGACGACCAGCAGCGGGCGCCACTGCTCGGTGTAGGGAAAGCGGCCGAACAGGATGAAGCGCAACTTCTCGCCGATGAACGCCCAGCAGGCGCCGACCTCTTGTCCACCGGGACCGCGGCAGGCCTGACCGTTCGCCGCGTCCCAGACCGCGTCGATAAATGCCCAGCGGATCAGCGGCGGGATCGTGACCGCGAGGAAATAGACCGCGATCAGGCTCAGGACCGTGTTGAAGACGCTGTTGAACAAATTGGCGCGTAGCCAACCGAGAATACCGGTCGAGGTGGCCGGCGGGCGTTGCATCGGCAGCGGGAGTTCGTGAGCGATTTCGGTCATGACCGCTAGCGCTCCACCCGCGCGACCAACCCACCAGCCCGCCCGTTGGCCGGGCTTGTCCCGGCCATCCACGTCTTGAGACGGCGGTCATGGCCGCGGAAAAAGACGTGGGTACCCGGATCAAGTCCGGTCACGGGCTGCTTATGATTGGCTCTCACGTCAGCGCTCCACCAGCGCGACGGAGCGGTTGTAGAGGTTCATGAACAGCGAGATCAGCAGGCTGATGACCAGATAGACTGCCATGATCATGGCGATCCCCTCGACCGCTTGGCCGGTTTGATTCATCGTCGTGTTGGCGATCGACACGAGGTCGGGATAACCGATGATCACGGCCAATGAGCTGTTCTTGGTCAGGCTCAGATACTCGCTGGTCATCGGCGGGATGATGACCCTGAGCGCCTGCGGCAATACGACGAGGCGCATGCGCTGCCCCGGCCGCAGCCCCAACGCCATCGCCGCCTCGCTCTGGCCCCAGCTGACCGCGAGGATGCCGGCGCGCACGATCTCGGCGATGAAGGTGCCGGTATAGACGACCAGACCGATCAGCAAGGCGCCAAACTCCGGCGAGAAGGCGGTGCCGCCGGCGAAATTAAAGCCGCGCAGTACCGGCCACTCCATTTCGAGCGGCATGCCATGCGCGACAAAGACGATCAGCGGCAGCCCGAGCGCGAGAGCCAACCCGACCCAGCCGGCCGGAAACTGCCGCCCGGTTTCGGCCTGACGGCGTCGCGCCCAGCGAAACACGGCGTAAGCAATGCCGAAGGCGATCGCAAAGGCGACCGCCATCCATAGATACGCCGGATCCTGGTGCGGCACCGGAAGCAGGATGCCGCGATTGCTGACAAAGACACCGGGCAGCGGTTGCCAGGCCTGGCGCGGCCCCGGCGCGACTTCGCGCAGCAGCGCCCACCAGAACAGCAATTGCAACGCGAGCGGGATATTCCGGAAGGTCTCGACGTAGATTGCCGCCAGCTTGGCGACCAGCCAGTTCCGCGACAGCCGCGCCAGCCCCATCACGGTGCCGAGGATCGTCGCCAGCACGATCCCGATCGCCGAGACGTACAGCGTGTTGGCGAGACCGACCAGAAAAGCGCGCGCGTAGGTATCGGCCGGCGAATAGGCGATCAGCGACTCGCCGATACCGAACGCCGCCTCGCGATCGAGAAAGCCAAAGCCGGTGGCGATGTTCTGCCGCCGCAAATTGACGGTCGTGTTGTAGGCGAGAAAGCCGATGATCGCGGCGATCACCGCGACGAACACCACCTGCAATGCGATGCCTCGCAGCCGCGGGTCGCGCCACGGCGCCGGCCGGCTGGGCCGGACGACAATAGCGGCGGTTTCGCTCGCCACCGCCGCGCTCCCGCTCAGCGGATCGGCATTGCGTAGATCAGGCCGCCCTTTGTCCACAAATTGTTGTAGCCGCGCTCCAGCTTGAGCGGCGTGTTGAGACCGAGATGGCGGTCGAAGATCTCGCCGTAATTGCCGACGGCCTTGATCGCGTTATAGGCCCATTTCTCATCGAGATTGAGCGATTTGCCCATGCCGGGCGTCCCGCCGAGCATGCGCTTGATATCGGGCGCCTCGCTCTTGGCCATCTCGTCGACATTCTTCTGAGTGATGCCTTTCTCCTCGGCCTCGATCAGCGCGTAGATCGTCCAGTCGACGATGTCATGCCATTCTTCGTCGCCGTGCCGCACGGCCGGCGCGAGCGGCTCTTTCGAGATGCGCTCGGTCAGGATGATGTGATCGTCGGGGTTCTGCGTCCGCCCGGCCCGCTGCGCCGCGAGCGCCGCCGAGTCGGTGGTGAACACATCGCAGCGGCCGGAAATATAGGCCGCCATGACCTCATCGACCTTTTCGATGACGACCGGCTTGTAGTCCATCTTGTTGGCGCGGAAATAATCGGCGAGGTTGAGCTCGGTCGTCGAGCTGGGTATCGCGCTGCAATGTCCAGGTCGTGTTGTTGGACAGGATGTCGACTTCGCCCGATTGCAATGCGGTGAAGCGCTGCTGCGCGGTCAGCGGTACGTATTTGACCTTGTCCGCATCGCCGAACACCGCGGCCGAGATCGCGCGGCAAATGTCGATGTTGAAGCCGCTGTATTTGCCCTGGCTGTCGGGTTGGCCAAAGCCCGGCGTGCCGGCCTGAACACCGCAGCTGAGCGAGCCGGCCTGCTTGATCTTGTCGAGCGTCGCTCCGGCCTGAGCCGGCATCGCCAATCCAAGCGTCGCGGCAAAACCCGCAAGAACGACTGCGCTGACCCATTTGCCTGACATGCCGAGCCCCCCTTTGTTACCGCGCCGGCCATGCCGAGCGCCTTTGCCATTGATTGCCGCGACGCTAGCACAGCCGCGCCGCGGCCAGCAACGCGCTCCCCTGCAAACCGAGGGCCGAGGCTATGCGCCGCGAGCCTCGGCGATCAGCCGCTCGACGGCGCGTTTGAGGTCGGCCACCGCAGGACCAGCCCGTGCGATCCCGCGGGAAACGCTTGGGATGATCCGCGCATAGTGCCGCCCGAAAATGGCCCGTACATCGTCCATGGTTGCGCCCTGGGCGCCGATGCCGGGGACCAGCAGCAATGAATTCGGCAAGCGATCCGCCAGGGCAGCGGCTTCCGAACCCTGGGTCGCCCCGAGGACGGCGCCGATCAAGCCCAGCCCACTCGGCGCCTCGGCCCTGTTTCGGGCGGTGACCTGGTCTGCGAGGTGCTCGGCGACGGAGCTTCCGTCCGGCAATCTCGCCTGCTGCAGCACCGATCCTTCGGGGTTGGAGGATCTGACGACGACAAAGACCCCTGCCCCGTCGCGTTGGGCCACCTCGAAAAACGGCGCGAGCGATCCGAGACCGAGATAGGCGCTCAAGGTCATTGCATCGCCGCCGAACGGGCTCCGCGGTCCGAGAAACGCATCGGCATAGGCCGCCGCTGTCGTCGAGATGTCGCCGCGCTTGGCATCGATGATGACCAGCGCGCCGCGGCTCTGGGCGATCTCGACAGTCTGCCGCAGCACTTCCATCCCGGCCGGCCCGTGCCGCTCGAAGAACGCGGCCTGCGGTTTGACCACCGCGACCAGGGGCGCGCAGGCCTCGACCATGCGCTCGCAGAAGGCACGGAGCCCCGGGATATCATCCGCAAGCCCCCAGCCTGTCAGGCTCTCGGCCGCGGGATCGATGCCGACGCAGAGCGGCGAGCGCTCCGCCGCCCGCGCAACAAATCGCTGTTGAAACGGCGGGGTCATGTCGCAAACCGCATAGCAGACCGGCTCAGAACGTCTCGACCCAGGGGCGCAGCTCGATTTCCCAAGCCCAGGCGCTGCGCTGCTGGCGATGCAGGTGGAAATAGCTGTCGGCGATCGCGTCGGGATCGAGCAGCGCATCGGGGCCGCGATTGGCGCCGCGCGGGTCGCCGGGCCGGCCGATCCCGCCATCAATGACGATGTGGCCGACATGGATGTTTTGCGGCTGCAGCTCGCGCGCCAGGCTCTGCGCCAGGCCGCGCAGCGCGAATTTGCCCATCGCGAAGGAGGACGAGCGGGGGTAGCCCTTGACGCTGGCGCTGGCGCCGGTGAACAGGATCGTGCCGTGGCCCTGCTTGATCATGCGCTGGGCCGCCGCCCGCGCCACCAGAAAGCCGCCGAACGCGGTCACCTTGATGGCGGTCTCGACCGCCTCGGGATCGAGCTCGGTGACCGGGCCGCGTGCCCGGCCGCTGGCGTTGTAGATGACCAGGTCGAGCCGCCCGCCGCCGGCATCGACGGCCGCGAACAGCCGCTCGACCTCATCGGCACGGCTGGCGTCGCAGGCGATCGTCTCTGCGCCGGTCTCGCCGGCGAGGGCGGTCAGCTTCTGCGTGTCGCGCGCCGCCAGCACAACATCCATTCCCTCGCTCGCGGCGCGGCGCGCCAGCGATGCGCTGAGCCCCGATCCCGCTCCGACAATTAACGCCCGCTCGCGTCCCGGCATGGCCTTCTCTCCCGCGGCAGCACCGCTCAGACGGCGTTCCGGGACCGGTTATCGCGCAAAAAGAATGTCGAAAGCCAGCCTTCAAAACCTTCCTCAGCACGCCCCGTTTAGCTCGATTGCTGCGGTGATTTGACGGGCTTCAGCACCAAAGGCTTGGGAGATTACGCCCAGCAGCCGATCGCGATCGGCGCCGAATTGCCTGCCAACTCCAGGCTAATCGACGACGACCATCGATCATTTGACAGATTAACCAAGTTGGCCTTGCCAATAAAGGACAGACAAAGAATAAATCCTGGTTAATATTTTCTAAATGGAATAGGTAAGGAATTTGACCAAGGATAATTTAATCTGTGGCTGACTTGCGCCGAATTTAGGATTTCATGAACGGGACGGTTGACAGCCTCGGAACTAGCTGACTACAGTTGGTTTGCTTTTCACCCGTCCCACCCGGGCAATCCCCTAACCGACCCGGGACGACAATCACCGCAACTGCCCTTCCGTCTACCGACGACGGCGCGCACCGTGGGTCCGCCGCGCTGCCGAGATTTTTTGCAACAGCACGGAGCTCATGCGGATGAGAATGCCACGAACCCTCGGCGTATCGCTCGCCGCCTTCGTCCTCTCCAGCGCGGCGGCAGCCGCGGCCGATGCCCGCGACGGCACGCCCGCCCGGGGCACCGCCGGTATCGGCGCGCCCGACCGCCACATTACCCCGCCTGCACAGCGGGCCGCCTTTCAGGTGGTCGGCCGGCGCGAGATCGGCCGGGCCTCCTGGTATGGCAACTGGCATGTCGGGCGGAAGACCGCGACCGGCGAGCGTCTCGACGTGACGCGCCCGACCGCGGCGCACCGTACCCTGCCGCTCCGATCGCTGGTCAAAGTGACCAATCTCAGCAACGGGCGTTCGGTTGTCGTGACGATCAACGACCGTGGCCCGGTCAGTCCGCGGCTGCTGATCGACGTATCGCCGCGGGCCGCGGACGAGCTCCATATGGGAAACGCCGGTGTCGTCCCGGTCGCGATCGAGCAGGTCGCCGCCGCACGCATGCAGTAATTACCCGCCCGCCTAAGCCTTGCTGCCGCCGCCCGTAGAAACTATGGCGGGCGGCGGCAGCGGGTGCGGGTCCGCCAACCGGCGGTTTCATATCTGTCACCTTTTTATCACTGTGTCTCAAAGGGCACAGCTTCGACGAAAAGCCGGCCTTTACCCTAGCCTCGATTGACTCCGAATCCGCGCTTCAAGCAGCATCCGACTGCGGCGTGCGACGCTTCTTGGCGTCTGCCGACGGCGAGAGGATGGGGGCCATTTCCCGCAGCCTTGCGGGCTCGACGAGTGGGGGAAAAGTGGACGAGCTGTTCGACAAGACGAATGTCGTACCCTTTCCGCTGACGTTTCGAAACAAATCGGCTCGAAACAAATCGGCGGAGATCGGCAGCGCTTCGGGACCTGGCCAGTACGAGTTCAGCGACAATGAACTGGCCGCGCTGTGCCGCTGGTTTTCGGCGATGAAATACGCCTTCCCCGGCACTGAAGGGGTCATGATCGTCAGCCATCAGCAAAGCTATTCGGCGGTCGGTCTATACAATCCGGCAGGCGGCGCGCCGAACTGCCTGATCGCCAAGCACGAGGTCGGCGGCATCACCCGGTTTTTCTGGTCGACCGAAGGCGACCCGCCGCGGGTCATCAACGATCTCTCCGAGATCACCGATGCCCATATCCGGGCCATTCATCCGCCGCGCAACGAGAAGGGTTGGCTCGATCCGACCGGCTGGATGGGGGTCTACACGACCCGTCTGATTGCGACAGCAGTACAAGTGGTTTGACTACCTGCCGGCGAACCGGCACGGTAGCGGCGCTGCAACCGGCTGACGCGGGTCTACCGCGCTTGGCGCAGGCGTGCAGCGGCAGGGGAAATCACAAGCGAGCAACGGCCCGATGCGATCGGTCTGCAGCGCGATGGGGTGGCTCCGCGCGGCAGGTTGCGCGGCGACGTCACCCCCGCGACGTAGGCGGGACGTAATCGGTAAGCTCGTCCACTCAGAGGTCAGGGCAGAGGTCCGCGGATGAGAGCGGTCGCCGTGATCGGTGTGGTCGCCAGCATGATTGTCGCTGGCTGCTCGTCGCTTCCGACCGCGGGGCCTACGACGAGCGACGTCAAGCATCAGGAAATCAAGGATAACGAGGTCCGCTTCGACCTCGTCGATATCGATGACAATGTCGTG